>NZ_JBGOOI010000002.1:71521-156950 GCF_041439605.1 Vibrio sp. 1F169
AACAATGCCGCATTTTTCTAGCGGCATAAAACAGAATTACAAAAACGTATACATAATTAAAGCTAGGAGCAAATCATGTCAAACGGCCGTATTTTACACACCATGCTACGCGTTGGTGATCTAGACAAGTCTATCGAGTTCTACACCAATGTAATGGGCATGCAGCTGTTACGTAAGAACGAGAATAAAGAGTACGAATACACACTGGCTTTCGTTGGCTTTGGTGACGAATCTCAAGGCGCTGTGATTGAGCTGACTTACAACTGGGGCACGACTGAATATGACCTTGGCTCAGCTTTTGGTCACGTTGCTATCGGAGTTGATGACATCTACACAACGTGTGACGCGATTAAAGCAGCAGGCGGTAATGTGACACGTGAAGCGGGCCCTGTAAAAGGCGGCTCTACTCACATCGCATTCGTTAAAGATCCTGACGGCTACATGATTGAGCTTATTCAGAACAAACAAGCAAGTGCTGGTCTAGAAGGTTAACCCTTCGTAGCCTCTGCAATATTTGGCTATGGAATAAACACTATAAGCGAGCATAAAGCTCGCTTTTTTTGTAGCTCTATTAATAATCGATATTCTTTACTAATTATTACAACATTCTCACTGATGAAACTTTACATGATAATAATTATCATTTAAATTAAGTCCCCTATTGATTAGTGAGGTAACACAATGATTAGCGAATGGGAAAAACACACGTTACTTGCCGATACGGCATTGCAGCTCGACGATCCTGTACAAAGTATTCTTCACTATCAGCAAGCATTGAGTTTAAGCGAAAAAATTACTGAACGTACCGATATCCAAGCGGACGAGCGCTTACTTATCTCTGTGATTTCTTGTCACAACCTCGCTCAGTTTTGGCGATGGGCCGGCGATACTGAATATGAACTCAAGTATCTCCAATTGGCTTCAGAAAAAGTACTGACACTGATCCCGCAATGTCCCAATACGCAATGTTCAAGCTTCATTGACTCAATTGGTTGCTGTAAGAAAGCCCTTATCGATTTCATGAAACGCCATCCCAACCCTAAAATTGCTTCTATGGTGGAAAAGATCGATACCGCGACCAACTGTGAAATGATCGCCCGCTTCCGCTTGAACTAAACAAATTACGTTTAAACAACGACTCAAATTTAAAATATAAAAAAGCCCGTCATCAGTGAAGACGGGCTTTGTCATTTCAAAACGAGCTATTGTTCAGATTACACCTGTGTGCGACCTAAAGAGATAACAACACGTCGGTTTTTGTCTTTACCAATTGGCGAGTTGTTGTCAGCAATTGGACGACGCTTACCATAACCTTGTACTTGAATGCGGTCTTCTGGCAAGCCTAGAGATTTAAAGTACTCTCTTAATGATTCCGCTCTGCGCTCTGAAAGATTCTGGCTAATACCTTTGCTATCGACGGAATCGGTGTATGTAGCCACCAGCACAAGGTCGATGTCTTGGTTATAGCGAACATAGTCGGCAATCTGGCTGAGTCTCTTACGTGAAGACTTATTCAACTGATCGCTGTTACGATCGTAGTGCAAGATAGTAAAAGAGATATCTTCGAAGCTGTAAGGCAATAAGTTGGCGATACAGTCACTGAACACATTATACTTTTCTTGGAATAATACCGATGATAGTGCAACTTCGATTCGCTGATCTCGGCTCTGCCACTCTTGATAGCTGAATGTCGGGTAACGCCCTTTCTCCAACTCACTCAAAATACCCCAAGCGGTTTGATCACCAACATAGCCATCAAATTGTTGGAAGAACTTAATGGTCGTCATGCGGTCAGCACTTTCGCCCGGACGCCAAGCTGGTGGCATAGAGATCAAGCTTACATTGCGTGTCGCCCCCATTGGGCGACGCATTTTAAGCTCAAAATCCAAAATGATTTTTTTACTCGCGCGAGATGAAAACTCAGCATCACCAAAGTTGGGGATAGGGTGAACCAAGCGACATTCTAGTGGCGTGTTAGCCACCATCTCCCATGTCGACTGTAGAGGAGATGCTCCGTAACGCTTTGCTTGTGCCAATACCGATGACGACATAAGTAGCGAAAATAGCATTGAACCTGTTATGAGTTGTTTCTTCATAAAGTGGAGTATCTCTTAAGCAATTCGTTTAACAATGCAGCCAATTGCCGCATTTTTCCATCACGTTTGAATATGCAATTATCAAGCCGAAATAGGTCGGCTAATTTATGATTTATTGCCCTTCCCTAGTTTTTATCACTGCTATTATCTGCAATAATGCTGCCTTAATCACACATATTTGGGCTAACATGACTGTAGAAAACGAAGCTCTGACCCTTAAAAAACGCTTTCGTGGCTATTTCCCAGTGGTCATCGACGTGGAAACCGCAGGGTTTAACGCTGAAACCGATGCATTATTAGAAATCTGTGCCATTACACTAAGAATGGATGAGAACGGAGATCTGCACCCTGCATCAACGCTTCATTTTCACATTGAGCCTTTTGAAGGCGCAAATATAGAGCAGGCAGCATTAGACTTTAACGGAATTAAAGACCCATTTAGCCCATTACGTGGTGCTGTGTCGGAACAAGAAGCCCTTAAAGAAATCTACAAGCTTGTGAGAAAAGAACAAAAAGCTTCAGATTGCAGTCGCGCAATCATGGTCGCTCACAATGCTACGTTCGATTTAAACTTCGTTAATGCAGCAAGTGAGCGTTGTAAGCTTAAACGCGTCCCTTTCCATCCATTTGCAACTTTTGACACTGCAGCCCTTAGTGGTCTTGCCTACGGTCAAACCGTTTTGGCTAAAGCTTGCCGCACTGCGGGGATGGAATTTGACAACAAAGAAGCACACTCTGCTTTGTATGATACGCAAAAAACCACAGAGTTATTTTGCGGCATAGTAAACAAATGGAAAGCCCTTGGTGGTTGGCCTCTTGTTGACGAAGAATAACAAATAGAGTCGGTAAACGTTCACTCGTATTGCCTTCATAAAAAACACAACATCCCGAGAATAATATGAATCCTGTTGTAATTTCAGTTTGCATCATGCTTGTTTTAGCTTTGATGCGCGTAAACGTTGTCGTGGCTCTCACGTTCAGCGCAATTATCGGTGGCGTAGCCTCTGGTATGAGTGTGAACGATGCTGTAGCAGCGTTCGAAAGTGGATTAGGTGGCGGTGCAACTATCGCACTTAGCTACGCAATGCTTGGTACCTTTGCTGTTGCTATCTCTCGTTCTGGTATCACAGATCTACTCGCTCAAAGCGTCATTAAGCGCATTCACGGCAAAGAGAACAGTGCGGCATCTAATGGTCTAAAATATGGCATCCTTGCGTCTTTGATCTTAGTGACCATGTCTTCGCAAAACGTGATTCCTGTGCATATCGCCTTCATCCCAATTTTAATCCCACCTCTATTAGGCGTATTCGCAAAAATGAACCTAGACCGTCGTCTGGTTGCGTGTGTACTTACTTTTGGCCTGATTACTCCGTATATGGTTCTACCTATCGGTTTTGGTGGCATCTTCCTAAACAACATCTTGCTTAAAAACCTTCACGACAACGGTCTTGAAAACGTAGTAGCAAGCCAAGTACCAATGGCGATGTTGTTACCGGCAGCTGGTATGATCTTTGGTCTTCTTACGGCAGTATTCTTTACTTACCGTAAGCCACGTCAATACAAAGAAACGTCTCATACTGTTGTTTCAACCGAAGTGAAAGAGATCAACAAGAAGCACATCCTAGTGGCTGCTGCGGGTATTGTTGCTGCACTAACGGTTCAACTATCGACAGGTTCTATGATCATCGGTGCTTTGGCTGGTTTCATGGTATTCACCTTCGGTGGTGTAATCGCTTGGAAAGAGACACACGATGTCTTCACTAAGGGCGTTCACATGATGGCAATGATCGGTTTCATCATGATTGCAGCGGCAGGTTTTGCAGCGGTAATGAAGCAAACTGGTGGCGTTGAATCTTTGGTTGAAGCGCTTTCAACCAGCATCGGTGACAACAAGCCTCTAGCGGCACTGCTTATGCTAATTGTTGGTCTATTGGTAACTATGGGTATTGGTTCTTCGTTCTCTACGATTCCAATCCTTGCAACTATCTACGTTCCACTAGCAGCAGCATTTGGTTTCTCACCTATGGCAACGATCGCTCTAGTAGGTACAGCTGCAGCGCTTGGCGATGCTGGCTCTCCAGCTTCTGACTCAACCTTAGGTCCAACATCGGGTCTTAATGCTGATGGTCAACACGAGCACGTATGGGAAACCGTAGTACCGACGTTCCTACACTACAACATCCCACTGATCGTATTCGGTTGGATTGCAGCCATGGTTCTGTAATTAGGTTCTGTAGTTAAAGAATCCTACGCTCACTTTTATAAAGACCGCCTCGTGCGGTCTTTTTTGTATATAGGGTCTGTTGACCTTTCGAGCTGATTTTTGCAGCGCTTTGTGGGAAATTGCTACAAGGCAGAGGCTTTGAAGTGTAGCTAGCCTACATGAGAAGCCGATAACGCAGTAGAAATGAACCACAAAGGCTGCCCGAAGGGTTCGGCTAGAATCGTTTTATGCTTTGTTAAGAAGTATTTACTTAGAGTGACTAGGCTACATATTCCTTGCCGCGCCTAAAACGATTCTATATCGAACAAAATTTAACCGCGAAAGGTCAACAGACCCTAACCTCTTTCCCCTTTTATTTCCAACTTTAGAAACACGCTAACCTTCTGAACCAACATCACTCCCTATACATTATCCCGTACGCATTGATGTGCAACTTGTGGCTATTCATTGAATTCACTCCTACACTTAAGTGTTTAATAAATAAGCCGCTAATTCATAGACGACAAAGTGGCAAGGCTCAATACGTCAGAAGGCTACTATATGGATATACTCGCCCGATCGCGCTACCTCATCGTTGATGACAGCAGCGTCATTCAAAGTGCTACCCGCGCACTACTTATCAAGTTAGGCGTGCCTAACAACAATGTGATTAGCGCATCCAATGCACAAAACGCGATTGAGGCTTGTCGCGCACATCGATTCGACATCTTATTAATTGACCACGATTTAGGCTCAGGAAGCAATGGCTTGCAGTTGCTTGAGTTCTTGCAGCAAAAAGAATTAATCCGGCCACAAACGATCGTCTTTATCGTCACAGGCAATGACAGCCAAGATACCTTCTTTGGTTATGCTAACTTAGAACCTGATGGTTATTTGATTAAGCCAATACGTGCAGATGACATCATAAAAAGAGTCACATCCGCACTCTCTCGGCAGCAATACTTTTCGACATTAGAGCAGGCCTTTTTAAAGAATGGCCTCAATGCGGTAAAGCCACTCTTTGGCAAAGCCCCTGATCCGTCGACACTGAAAGATGCCATTATTTATATGGCGAATATTCTGATAAAAAACCAACAACTCGATGACGCACAAGCCATGTTGAATGGGCTATTGCAGCTCCATGATTACCTGCCCGCTAAAGTTAAGCTCATTGAAATACATATCCTCAAGCAGCACTATCACGACGCACTCCGTCAAATCGATGGCCTAATAGAAAGCAACCCGCGCAATATCAAACTTCAGCAACTTAAGGTCAAGATCTGTCTCAATACCAGTGATTTCGAATCAGCGAGCGAACTGATTGACCAAGTACTCACCGTGAACAGCAGTAATATTGAGTTAACCAACACCATGGTCTGGCTGCAGTTGCTAGATAAAAATGTCACACAAGCGACCCAACATCTCAAATCTCTCGCACAACTCATTCCTCACTCAATTTGGGATTCTACAGGTAAGCGAGCACTCATCTTATGGGCGGATAGTTTGGCGCTCACCCACGAAGAACTAACACTTTGGAAACCTGAAGCGACTTGGCAGAGGCTTTCTCACTCTGAAAAGTCTTACGCATTGAGCAAGCCGCTTCTAAAGCTTTGTCGTACCTTACAACTGATTCAACTCGATCAACATGAGGTTGCGACAGAGTGCATTGAGAGTATTTCGATAAACGAGTTTTCAGGCAATGATGTCGACGCGTTCTTCTTGTTGGCGCTGTGTTATCAAGCCTTAGGATTACAAGACAAAGTCGTTCAAATAAAGCGCCAAATTGACGTTCATTTAAAAGCGGATCACACGAACCTTGCTCTACTTCAACGTATGGCATTGCAGCAAGCTGATAATTTTTCACTCCCCACACTAACTAAAGCCCCTTTGGCTGCCGTTAGTTAAGCATGGCGATACTCTAAAATCAGCAAGCAAACGACAGGATGTCTTTATGCAAAACAGCGCTTCAAAAACGAAAACGTGGTGTGTCGCCTTTTTATTGAGTTGTCTTTCACTGTTGATGTGGCCACTGCTCACCTTTGCCGAAAACACCCCACCAGGGAACACATCACCCGCTAGCTCCTTAGCAAACAAAACAGAGAACTCATCGAGTGACCAAGTCATATTGCGGGTTGGCCTACCTTCTTACGACATGGTCCCCTACAGCTATCAACATAAGACTCCCTCAGGCAACACTGTTTCTGAAGGGCTACTCATCAGTATGTTGGATCAGGTAGCGGTAAATGCAGGTTTCCAATATCAGATTAAGTTGTATTCAACATTTAGTGATGTACTGAGTGCATTCGAAAGAGGTGAATTAGATCTGCTAGTCGGTGTCTCTTCGACCAAGGAGCGCCATAATTACATGACTTTTAGTGAGCCGATGTTTTCCATAAGACGAGCGGTGATGACCCAAAATAGAAAAATAAACGATTTAGGTGCGTTGGCAACCGCCAACCTAGCATTGGAGAAAGGGTTTGCGCTCAATGATCTGCTTCCTAGCCTGCTTCCTGATAGTCAAATTACCACATTAGACAGTACGCAAGCGGCATTCACGGCAATTCAGGAGGATAGCGTGGATGCGTACATTGGCGATGCGCTTGCACTTTCTGCGTTATTACGAGAACAGCCTCGAGACTCACTCACACTATCAGTTCTTCCTGACCTTCCAGCTGACCACTTGCACTTCGCGGTCAAAAAAGGAAAGCACAGATTGCTTAGCCGAATCAATTTCGCTTTACAGGACATTAAGGAAGGCTCACTGCAATCTATTTATAATCAATGACTTGCTCCGTCGCAACATTCGATGCTGCTGAACTATGGAACATTGAATTTAACCCAAGATGAAAAGAACTGGCTCGACAGCAACCCTTCCATCCCCGTAGGCACACACTCCAATTGGTACCCTTACGACTTTACCAATGAGCAACAGCAACACTCAGGCTTATCTGCTGACATCTTAAACCTAATAAGTAATGTGCTTGGCGTGTCATTCGAAAGTACCACTTACCTAACACCAGAAGCGGCCGAGGTCGCGTTCAATAATGGTGAGACAATGGTGCTAACCAACATCACACCAACCACAGATAAAGCCCGATACATGGACTTCACTCAAGCTTACAGTTTTGAACCTTGGGTGTTATTGAGTCGCTCTGATCGCTTAGGCAACTTTGCGCCAAGTGGCACCGAAGCTGTTGGTGTGATTGAAAATTCTGGAGGCTCAACAGTTCTGCCTTCTCTCTGCCTTACTTGCCTAGCCGTCCCTTACATCAATCACGTCAGCGCTTTCCAAGCATTACAGAAAGACGACATCAGTTTCGCGCTTGCTTCACTTCATCATGCTGCACCTTTATTGCATCAAGACTATGTAGGGCAATTCAAAATCACTGGCACCATTAATGAGCAAAACAGCGCACCACTAGCTCTCGCAGTGAACTTCCGCCATCCCATGCTGTTGAGTATTCTCAACAAAACCATTGGAGCACTGCCTGCCAATGAATTAGCGCGCTTGGAAAACAAATGGTTAACCTATGAATACCAAGAAGGCTTATCACCACGCGAAGTCGCTAAATGGTCGGTGATCATCGGGCTTGGGATCTTTGTGGTCATTTTCGTGATCGTATTTTGGAACCGAAAAATGGCGGCTGAAATCGAGCAGCGAAAGATCGCCGAGCAGAGAGCAAAAGCAGCAGAAGCCCACTTGCAAACGCTGGCCGACAACATTGATGGGGTCGTGCTTAAACATATTCAAACGCACCCTCGACAGCCTTTAGATATCCGGTTTAGCTTTGTCAGTGCAGGTGTAAGCGATATGTTCGGCTTATCCGTGGATAACGTAAAAGAGCACCCTCAACGTCTGTTTGATCTGATCGCAGAGGATGACTTGCCCCTGTTTGAAACCAGTATGCTCGAAGCTATTGAAACCGGGCATTGGGAAAATGAACAGCGAATGCAGTTAGAATCAGGTCAAACTAAATGGGTGAAATTTAATAGCCAAGTATCGAACAGCAAAACCATTGAGTGGAATACGGTGATAACAGACATCACCCTACTAAAAAAACAACAGCAAGCTTTAGACAACGCACGCCAAAAAGCAGAAAGTGCAACGGCTGCAAAGTCGCAATTCTTAGCGACCATTAGCCACGAGGTTCGCACCCCGATTAGTGGGATCTTAGGGCTGTTGGAATTAATGCAGGAACATCAGCTGAGTGAAGAGTTACTGAACTTACACGGTAGATTGAATCAGTCGGCTCGGAACTTACTGCACATCGTTAATGACGTACTCGATTACTCCAAGATTGAAGCCGGAAAATTGGATCTTAACCCGACCGAAATTGAGCTTGGAAAAGTACTCGCCCGTATCGTGCAACCGCAATCCATTCATGCACAGCAAAAAGGCTTAGCCTTCCACTATTGGCAAGACCCAAACCTCGCTCAGTGGTTGTTTACAGACGATATACGACTCCATCAGATTCTAAACAATTTCCTTAACAATGCGATTAAGTTCACCGAACATGGCACTATTTCATTGCATGTTGATGTAATTGAACAAAACGAACATCAGCAGAAAGTTAGCCTCACGGTTTCCGATACGGGCATCGGCATCCCGAAAGACAGACAACAAAGCTTATTCCAACCTTTTGAACAAGTCGACAAAACCACTAGTCGCCGTTTTGGTGGCACAGGGCTTGGACTGTCTATCGCTTTGAAATTGATAGAACAGATGGATGGCAACATAGAACTGTCGAGTGAAGAAGGAAAAGGCAGCCACTTTACGGTAACCGTTACCCTCCCAACTTGTACTCCTGAACATGCAGTAAGCAACGCTTTGGCTCTACGACAAACGCTGATTTTTCCTTCAGAGGGTGAGAGTTCTATTGAGCTAGATGTCGGTAATCACTCAAGCGAGGTATACGTTGTTGGCTACGTTCTGCAACAAGAAGAGCTGTGTCGATATTTGAAACACTTCGATCTTGAACCAAAAGTTCTGCACATTAATCAAAAGCACCTACTCAAAGAGATGATCGTCAAACATCAGCCCAAACACATCTTTGTCGCGATGTCGGTTTGGCAACAACTGGCGATTAGCGATGCTTGGATTCAGCAGCATACGGGTTCAACACGCTTCACCGTAATCAACCAAAACCCAATGCTCTCACCAGAGCCTTTAGGTAACTCTTGGTGCTTGTCGGTAAATCCGCTGCTGCCCGATAACCTTGTTCATGTTTTAACGAAACCCGTCAGTCACAACAATCTACTCTCATCATTAGACAACGAAACCAAAGCGCCTATCGCCATCGAGACTCGCGAACAAGCCGAGCGTAATGGCCGACTGATTCTTGTTGCGGAAGACCACCCGATCAATCAGCAAGTCATCGCCAAGCAGCTTGAGAGTATTGGTGTCCACGCTGATATTTTCGATAACGGAGTGCTAGCGCTGAATGCTTTAAAAAATAAACGTTATGGTTTGCTTCTCACCGATTGTCATATGCCGGAGATGGACGGTTACACGCTTGCCTCAAGCATTCGTCAGATAGAACAACGCAATGAAGAACTAAATCAAGAAACTCAAAAGTTGCCTATCGTCGCGTTGACGGCGAATGCGGTTCAGGGTGAAGATGCCAACTGTTATGCACACGGCATGGATGATTTCCTAGTTAAACCCGTTTCCATTAAGCAAATGAAGCTGACCATTGAAAAATGGCTACCCGCAGTCCACGATTTAGATCCGACGCTTGAAACCGATATTTCTGATGCAGAAAAGCCAGACTCGCAAAATCAGGACACAAGCTCTTCGTCAAACGCTTTACCGGCAGCTCAAGAAACCAATGAGTTTTCAATGCTGTTCCAAGGCATTGAACAGAGCTTTGCGGAATCGGCAGAAAATAACAACTCAGAGACAATCGAAGATGTTGACCCCACAGTCCCTCAAGATTCACCCAACGAGACCAATAGCCCCATCATCGACTACACCGCACTCTACGATCTATTTGAAGATCACGATGTGGTGATGACCTTACTCGACGAGTTTGCCGCAAGTTTTATTGCAGATAATGAACAGATAAAAGCGCAGTGGGCTAATAAGGAATATAAGGGACTAAAAACCACATCACACCGACTCAAAGGTGCCGCTAAAATGGTGGCATGTGACGCGATTGCTTCTCCGCTCGCAATCATTGAAGCACAAGCAAACGGCCTAGTAACCGAAGCCACAGACTTAGATCAAGTCGAATCAGAAATTGAAGCATCAATCTCGGAAGCAACTAACACATTCGAACGGTTTACAGAGGAGATAAACCAACTACGTCAGACAAAAGAAAAGGCTTACTCTTATGAGTAAGCCTTAGAGGTTATTGCGTCAATACAGACAGCTCTCGCTGGATTATACAGCGGGAGCGTTATTCACTAGAATTTCGCGAATAGACTTGAGCGTCGCTTCAGTTGAATGGTAATCCAATTCAACTTCGCTAAAGATACCGTTTACCTCAAGCATTAAGGTTGGGTAAGAATGCACACCCATCGCTTCTTTGAAACCTAACTGATCATCTAACTCGCTTTCCAATAGCTTACTAGAAAGGTCATTTTCAAACTGTTGTACATTCATCCCTAGCTCTTGAGCTAACTGCAAATGCGTTTCTTGGCTATGAGGCAGCATCGCACGAAGGTAGTAAGCGTGTTGGATCGCTTCAAGCATTGCTTCGTAGTGATCTTGAAAACCAGCAGCGATCACTGCGCGACACGCTGGGTAAGTGCTGCGAACTGGTTGGCATTCCGTCCAAAACTCATGATTAAATTCCGTACCCAGCTTAGCTCCAATCTGCTTCCAAATCGCTTGAAGCTTGCCTTTCATCTCTTCTGACATCGGCTCTTCAGAATCCGGAGCCAAACCACCGACTACATAGCTAAACTCAATGCTCGCTGGCAATTGTTGTTTTAATAACTCAAGCGTTGGCTTGTAGCCCCAACACCAGCTGCACATTGGATCATGCACATAATGAAGTTTTACGTTCATTGTTCATTCCTTATCGAGTCTTTGTTGAACCATTCAAACGAAAAAAGGAGCCTAATTAAGGCCCCTTCCATTCAATATTTAAGCACCAAGGCCTAAAGCTTACTCAGCGTCGTCGCCAGCTACTTTAGCAGCGGCTTCTTTAACGATTGGCTGAAGCTCACCCTTTTGGAACATCTCAAGAATGATATCACAACCACCGATTAGCTCACCTTCAACCCAAAGTTGTGGGAACGTTGGCCATTGTGCGTAAGCTGGAAGCTCTGCACGGATATCAGGGTTTTGTAGGATATCTACGTAAGCAAATTTTTCACCACATGCCATTAGCGCTTGAGACGCTTGAGAAGAGAAACCACAGCTAGGTAGCTTAGGAGAACCTTTCATGTACAGTAGAATAGTGTTTTCTTCAATTTGCTGTTTGATTTTATCGATAGTTTCCATTGCTTCCTCGTTAATGGATTACGGCTTTCATTGCCTTTATTCTACCCCAAACCAAAAGAATAAAAACCATATAAAAAAAGAGGTTAACCAGTTAAGCTAACAATTCACACAAAAGTGATGAATTAAGCTTTTAATAAAGTAAAAACTTGCTAAACTATATCGCAAGTCAGCAAATTGACCGTGGTTGGCAATATAGCGAGCCATGAATAATAATATCACTGGAAGCAATCGAAAGAGTTAACTCTTTCATATCAATGGAGAATTGAGCAATGGCATTTGAACTACCGGCTCTTCCTTACGCGAAAGACGCGCTAGAACCACACATCTCAGCAGAAACGCTAGATTTCCACTACGGTAAGCACCACAACACTTACGTTGTTAAGCTAAACGGTCTTATCCCAGGTACTGAGTTTGAAGGCAAAACACTAGAAGAAATCGTTAAGACTTCTACTGGTGGTGTTTTCAATAACGCTGCTCAAATCTGGAACCACACGTTCTACTGGCACTGTCTTGCTCCTAAAGCAGGCGGCGAACCAACAGGCGCGGTTGCAGAAGCGATCAACGCTGCATTCGGTTCTTTCGAAGAATTCAAAGCGAAATTCACAGATTCAGCAATCAACAACTTCGGTTCTTCTTGGACTTGGTTAGTTAAGAAAGCTGACGGTTCTCTAGACATCGTTAACACTTCTAACGCTGCGACTCCTCTAACAGAAGAAGGTGTTACTCCACTTCTAACTGTTGACCTATGGGAACACGCTTACTACATCGATTTCCGCAATGTTCGCCCTGACTACATGGCTGCATTCTGGAACCTAGTAAACTGGTCTTTCGTAGAAGAGAACCTAGCTAAGTAATTATTACTTACGCTGCGCTATTTATAGCGAGTTATCTATTGAAAGCTCATGCCTCGGCGTGAGCTTTTTTGTATCTGTCGTATTCTAATCAATGCGAACATTGCGAAACGAACTAGCAGATCGAGCCGACTTTTCAACCTATTCTTACCTTTCTCAATCGCCCTACATAAATTCGTTATTTGCCTGTAATTAAACTCTAAAGTTTGCCAACTCCGTGCCGTTAAAGGTGTATCCAATGAGAGGCAGCATGCAAATACATACTTTAGACAAAGCAGGAATCATCAACGAACTGAAGTTCGGCATCGGGATCAGCCAAGCGGTTGAGCAAGGTCGCCGTGCAGATTTTGCGTTGCTGCTATCTATGTTTTCCAATGATGTTCGCGACTGTACTCCCATCGACACTATTGACGTCACTGAAACGACTGAAGATCGCTTACGTAAGCAATTTGGCGTAGCAGAACCGCAACAACTGCGTTCAAACCAATCGTCGTATGAAATTTCAGCACAACAATCGAATCACTTTCATCAAGCTAGCCTTGCCAGCGCCAAGCTAAGCCACTACTTGAAGCCTGAAGCACTTGCTTTCATGCCAGAAGATACAGCCGACTTCCCCGAAGAGATTTACCAAAACCTTTCTGGTCATGACAGGCGTAAACTGGCAAGTAAACAGTTACCTGATTTACCAAATGCGACGCTCTACAACGAGCTGTCGACAGCTCAACGTCAGTATCAGATTCAGGCGCAAGTATAGCCGCTGCCTAGCCGTCCTCTTTCTCACTCAATATTCACGACTATTCTTTGTTCGATCTCGCTTTTTGAATGATTGATGTAGGCAATATGAACCATCACCTTTGGTCATCATAAAAACCGGAGATGTCGGTTAACACTTGAAGTTACTGCAAAATGTGACCTGCCACAAAGTTCATAAAAAGTTATCAATGGGTACACCTTAGTTTGAGCCAATTCACACCCGCTGTATGAAATTTAACCCATCATTATCCAACATGGACGATTTGCTTAGGTACTGGGATGGAAATAAAAAGCTCAATTATATTGGTAACATCTGCCGGCTCGCGATTGGGAGGAACGATTGCGAATCACTTTGTTAACCTTGGAGCCACTGTCATCCTTTGTGATAAAGACGCAAAAGCACTTCAGGCGACTTATTTACAATGTGCCCGCTTCTCCGACTCTGTTTACCATTACACGCTCGAAGGGAATGACAGCCAAGCTATCCTCAGCGTATTTGATTTTATTCAAGCCACCTTTAACACTACACCCGATGTTCTGGTCAACAATTGGATAAGTTCCCCAATGCCTAGTCTAATTGGCGATCAGCCTGTCAGTAGCTTTATCAATGATCTGTCTGCTATGGCATCGACCCTTTTCGCATTTGGGCAAATCAGTGCAGAGAGGTTACGAGAGCAAGACAAAGAAGGCGTAATTGTGAATGTGATATCTCACGATGACTTTCATGATGTGTCAGGCTTAGAGAGCGCAAACTCCATGATTACCGGCTTTACCCATAGCTGGGCGAAAGAACTGACGCCATTTGGTATTCGAGTCGGTGGCGTTGTCCCTGCCGTTCATAACTCCGAAGGCAAGCTCAATGGGTGTCACTGGGCACAACTGCAAGACGAACTGACCAGAACAACGGAATACATTGTCTCGAATGACTACTTCAGTGGGCGAGTTGTCGCAGCTGAGGTTTAACTCCCTATTCCAATTGAACATGACTGGCTCAGCTCATATTAAGTAGCAGAGCTATTGCCTTTCAATCCGTTTTACAAACTAACCAAACATAAAAAAAGCCCCAGTCTCTCGACTGGGGCTTTCATCTTTTCCCGATAGATAAGTATCGTGCTAGCGAAAACCTATCTCAAACTAATGCTTACTTATTATGCGTTAGCTTTTTCTTTTTTAGCTTTTGGTGCTGCTTTTTCTTCAGCTGGCTTTTGGTCAGCTTTCTTCAAAATTACAGTCGTACCTTCAAAAGTTTCACCTTCAACGTATGCTTTACCGAAGTAAGACGTTGTTAGAACTTCTTTAAGCTCAGTGATTAGAGGGTAACGTGGGTTAGCACCTGTACACTGGTCATCGAACGCTTCAACAGCTAGCTCGTCTAGTTTAGCGATGAAGTCAGACTCGTTAACACCCGCAGCCTGGATAGACAGTGGGATGTCTAGGTCAACTTTAAGCTCTTCTAACCAAGTCAGTAGACGTTCAATCTTCTGAGCAGTACGGTCACCAGCTTGGCTTAGGCCTAGGTGGTCAGCAACTTCAGCATAACGACGACGTGCTTGTGGGCGGTCGTACTGAGAGAATGCAGTCTGCTTAGTTGGGTTATCGTTCGCGTTGTAACGTACAACGTTTGAGATAAGTAGTGCGTTTGCAAGACCGTGTGGTAGGTGGAACTCAGCACCAATTTTGTGAGCCATTGAGTGACATACACCTAGGAATGCGTTCGCAAAGGCAATACCAGCAATCGTTGCAGCGTTGTGTACTTTCTCACGAGCGATTGGGTCTGCTGAACCGTTTTTGTAGCTTGATGGTAGGTATTCTTTAAGCATCTTAAGAGCTTGTAGAGCTTGACCATCTGAGTATTCGTTCGCAAGAACTGATACGTAAGCTTCAAGAGCGTGAGTTACTGCATCGTAACCACCGAACGCTGTTAGAGACTTAGGCATGTTCATTACTAGGTTAGCATCAACAACAGCCATGTTTGGCGTGATTTCGTAATCCGCTAGCGGGTACTTAGCACCTGTTTTGTCGTCAGTAACAACCGCGAATGGCGTAACTTCTGAACCCGTACCTGAAGTAGTAGTGATACATACTAGCTCAGCTTTTTTACCCATTTTAGGGAACTTGTAGATACGTTTACGGATATCCATAAAGCGCATTGCTAGTTCTTCGAAGTGAGTTTCTGGGTGCTCGTACATAACCCACATGATCTTAGCAGCATCCATTGGAGAACCGCCACCTAGAGCAAGGATTACGTCAGGTTGGAAGCTCTTCATTGCTTCAGCGCCTTTCTCAACAACAGACAGTGTTGGATCCGCTTCTACATCGAAGAATACTTGAACTTCAATACCTTGCGCTTTAAGCAGGCTAACTACATCGTCTGCGTAACCGTTGTTGAATAGGAAACGGTCCGTTACTAGGAATGCGCGTTTCTTACCTTCTAGGTCGCTCATAGCGATTGGAAGGCTGCCACGACGGAAGTAGATAGACTTAGGTAGTTTGTGCCACAACATATTTTCAGCTCGCTTCGCTACAGTTTTCTTGTTGATAAGGTGCTTAGGACCTACGTTCTCAGAGATAGAGTTACCACCCCATGAACCACAACCAAGAGTTAGAGAAGGTGCAACGTTAAAGTTGTACAGGTCACCGATACCACCGTGAGTAGTCGGGATGTTGATTAGGATACGAGCCGTCTTCATCTTGTCACCGAAGTAACGGATGCGATCTGCGTTTACGTCTTGGTTAGTGTAAAGACCAGATGTGTGACCGATACCACCGATTTCAACCATAGTTACTGCTTGAGCAACAGCGTCTTCGAAATCGTCTGCGCGGAATAGACCTAGAGTTGGAGACAGTTTCTCGTGAGCAAATTCGTCATCGTAAGAAACTTTACCAAGGCCTTCACCTACAAGTACTTTTGTATCAGCAGGAACTTTAACACCCGCCATTTCAGCGATTGCTGGAGCAGGTTGACCTACGATTTTAGCGTTTAGGTTGCCGTCGATAAGAAGAACTTTACGTACTTTATCTGCGTCAGCTTTAGATAAAACGTGAGCTTTGTGAGAAGCAAAACGCTCTTTAACTTCGTCATATACTTCGCTAACTACGATTGCAGCTTGCTCAGAAGCACATACAACACCGTTATCGAATGTTTTAGACATAAGGATAGATGCTACTGCACGTTTGATGTCAGCTGTTTCATCGATAACTACAGGAACGTTACCAGCACCAACACCGATAGCAGGCTTACCAGAAGAGTATGCTGCTTTAACCATGCCTGGACCACCAGTAGCAAGGATAAGTGCGATACCGTCGTGCTTCATCAGCGCGTTAGAAAGCTCTACAGATGGTTGGTCGATCCAACCGATGATGTCTTTTGGTGCACCCGCTGCTACAGCTGCGTCTAGAACAAGCTTCGCTGCGTCATTAGTTGAGTTCTTTGCACGTGGGTGTGGCGAGAAGATGATGCCGTTACGTGTTTTAAGAGAGATTAGAGATTTGAAGATTGCTGTAGAAGTTGGGTTCGTTGTTGGAACGATACCACAGATGATACCTACAGGCTCAGCGATAGTCATTGTGCCTAGGCTTTCATCTTCATCAAGAATGCCACATGTTTTTTCGTCTTTGTATTTGTTGTAGATAAATTCAGATGCAAAGTGGTTTTTGATAACCTTATCTTCAACAATACCCATTCCAGATTCAGCAACTGCTTGTTGTGCAAGTGGGATACGAGCGTGGTTAGCAGCAAGAGAAGCTGCGCGGAAGATTGCGTCTACTTTCTCTTGAGAGAATGTTGCAAACTCTTCTTGTGCTGCTTTAACGCGTGCTACTAGAGCATCAAGTTCCGCTAAGTTAGTTACAGGCATGGTGGATCTCCTAAAATAATAAATATTAAAAACTTTTTATTAATTTCGCTGCTTGCTTTTAACCTCAAACAACAACGTTCTTAGTAAATTGCTTTCAGGACTGAGTATATTATTTCACAGTGTGAAAAAAATTGACCCAGATCAGTTACCCAAAAAGAATTAACCAAAAAGTAGTAAGGCAATCGCAAAAACATGCTTAAGATGATGATTTATATAGATTAAAATCACATTTTTCGTTAGTTCAAAAAACAAGCAAACAGACAAACTTTTTCTACATAGAGTCATAAACTGTAAAAAAGTTTCATTTTTAGTCAGTTAAATTACATGTATACAGCCATATTCGTGCTACTGAGAGTATATCCATACCGTTGCACGGGCTAGATTTTGACATAATTTTTATTAAATTCGTGCGGCAGTTAACAGTTACTCGATAATAAATTACAAAATGAAACACTAACAACCAACTCGCAACACCGCCAATACAAAAGTGATATTCAATTAGTTTTTCTAAAAATAATCCCCTATTTCAGGTTAGTTTTTTTCATTCGTGCAAATCCGATTTGTCCCTTACATTACGCGCTCAGACTATTCACCGAATCAAACCTTCAACCTTAAAATTCGCTAACTGGAGATCGCTCTCATGCAAGGCTTAGAACTCGCAATTTTTATGCAATTCTTCCTTGGGCTTGTTGCTGCCGTAAACCCAATCGGCATCATGCCTGTTTTTGTTTCCCTTACTGCACATATGCCGCCAGAAGAGAGGAACAGGACAGCCTTACAAGCAAATATTGCCGTTGCCGTTATCCTGATTGTGTCGCTTGTCGCGGGGCAAATGCTGCTTGATATGTTTAGCATCTCCCTGGATTCATTTCGTGTTGCAGGTGGTTTGCTATTATTGAGCATCGCATTTTCGATGATGAGCGGTAAGCTCGGTGAAGATAAGCAGAATAAACAAGAGAAATCTGAATACATCAGCAAAGAGCAAATCGGTGTTGTTCCTCTTGCGATGCCATTAATGGCGGGCCCCGGGGCAATCAGCTCGACCATTGTTTACGGATCTCGTTACCCTGCAGCCATTGATACTGTGGGAATTGGCATTAGCATCATCGCGTTTGCAACCTGCTCTTGGCTTCTGTTCCGTTCAGCGCCGGTTATCGTTCGCTTTTTAGGTCAAACGGGTATCAATGTGATCACGCGTATCATGGGCTTGATTCTTGGCGCATTGGGCATCGAGTTCATCGCCAATGGCCTACGTAATTTGTTCCCAGGTTTGGCATAACGTTTAACGGTAATCCGGTAGCTCTATAAAGGGCAACAATATTGCAATATAGATGAGGCGAGTAAAGCAATTGGGCTTTCACTCGCCTCGTTATTATGAAGCTTGTATAATGACTGTTAATGCATTTAACAAAAGATGAATCTCTCCTTATGTCACGCAAGCCACTCAAGCATCATTTGTACGTCATTATCTTTGGTACTCACACGCCAGCCGGACGTGCATTTGATATTTCTCTGATCGTTGCAATCTTGGCTTCGCTATTGGTTCTGATCTTAGAATCCATCCCTAATGTCATGAGCGAATGGTCACAGCAGCTGCGTTATATTGAATACACTTTTACTGCTCTCTTCACTCTTGAGTATTTGTTGAGGCTCTATTGTTCTCCGAAACCAAAATCTTATGCCACCAGCTTTTATGGTGTCGTGGACCTATTGGCGATTCTTCCGACCTACTTAGCGATCATCTTCCCAGGCGCTTCATTTATGGGTGTGGTAAGGCTGCTGCGTGTGATGCGTATCTTCCGAATCCTAAAACTGGTTCGCTACCTGCAAGATTCAAACATTCTGTTACGTTCACTTTTAATGGCAAGACGAAAGATACTGATCTTTTTCAGCACAGTTGGCATCTTAGTTGTTATCTTCGGCGCGCTTATCTTTGTTATTGAAGGGCCAGAAAATGGCTTTACAAGTATTCCCCACAGTATTTATTGGGCAATCGTAACCATTACGACGGTTGGCTACGGTGACATGATCCCTCAAACCGCGTTAGGGAAAGCGATCGCTTCTCTGACCATGCTATTGGGTTACTCTATTTTAGCGGTACCGACAGGGATTATTACTGCAGAGCTCAGCAATGAGATGAACTCGCACAAAGAGTTGGTAAAGTGTCCGAACTGTAACCGCGCCGGCCATGATTCGGATGCTATGTATTGTAAACACTGTGCGAGTGAATTGGCAGACCCCGACAAGCGTGTCGTTACAGAAGAGAAATAAAAGCAGACTCGAGATGCGAAGAGGTTTAAGGGCAGTTTCGAGGGCCGAATAACGAGATATCAATAAACTAAAAAGGGTTGACGTTTATCGTCAACCCTTTCGGTTTATCAGCTAATAGAATTTAAGCAATCTTGCCGATTACGCTTTCTCAGCAAGGATAATGCGCAAAGTACGACGTAGTGGTTCTGCAGCACCCCAAAGTAATTGGTCACCTACCGTGAACGCATTCAGGAAATCGTTACCCATCGACATCTTACGCAGACGACCGACTGGTACAGACATTGTGCCTGTTACTTTCGCTGGTGTTAGCTCCTGCGCAGTGATGTCTCGGTCATTAGGAATCACTTTAACCCAATCATTGTGCGTCGCGATGATCTCTTCGATCTCGTCCATAGGCACATCTTGCTTAAGCTTAATCGTTAGTGCTTGAGCGTGACAACGCATTGCACCGATTCGAACACAAGTACCATCGATAGGAATTGGCTGACCATCTAGGCCAAGAATCTTGTTCGCTTCAACGCCGGCTTTCCACTCTTCTTTGCTTTGACCGTTTTCACGCTTCACATCGATCCAAGGAATCAGTGAGCCCGCAAGCGGAGCACCGAACTGATCGGTTGGAAATGAAGATGAACGAATGGTATCAGCGACTTTCTTATCGATATCTAGAATTGAACTTGAAGGGTTCGCTAACTCAGAACTTACGCTGTCGTTGATCACACCCATTTGTGAGATCAGTTCACGCATGTTCTTAGCGCCCGCACCTGAAGCGGCTTGGTAAGTCATGGCACTCATCCACTCAACCATGCCTTTCTCGTATAGACCACCCAAAGCCATAAGCATTAAGCTCACAGTACAGTTACCGCCTACGAAAGTGTTAGTCCCGCCGTTGATGCCTTGTTGGATTTGAGCCAAGTTAACAGGATCAAGAGTGATGATTGAATCCGCGTCCATACGTAAGGTAGAAGCCGCATCAATCCAGTAGCCTTTCCAACCTGCTTGACGCAGTGCTGGGTATACTTTTGAGGTGTAGTCTCCGCCTTGACAGGTAATCACCGCATCAAGCTGTTTTAGGCTATCAATATCAAAAGCGTCTTGAAGTAGACCCGCATCTTTACCACCCAAAACAGGGGCAGGAATACCAATCTGAGACGTACTGTAATAAACAGGTTCAATCAAGTCGAAATCTTTCTCTTCAACCATACGTTGCATCAATACAGAACCAACCATACCGCGCCAACCAACTAGACCTACTCTCATCGCTCACTCTCCATATATAAATTAAAAATTGCTCTCCCCCATCTATAAGTTTTTCAGAAACAGAACTCAAGTGCTTTTTGTCAAAAAGTGTAACTTTTTCGTTTCTTTTAAGTGAACGCAATGAATCGTGCAGTTATCCCTGTATCGACATTTAATATCCACCTCATTGATAAAACGCCCATTATCCTCAAATTCAAACATTTGCATCGCCAAAGCAGCTTAATCCCACTCGCGTCACAAACAGTAAATCCCTCTTTTTAATCAATACTATCCAGAATAATACTTCACAAAACGAAAACAACGTGCGACAAGTTTCAACATGTAAGAACCATGAATTTAACAATATTTCAGATAATGAAACCATGATTAACTGTGTTAGCAGTCAAATATCACAACTTGGACGTATTTTTTCGATATAATAAACTAATTACTGTAGTGTCCGTTTTGCACCACACACCATAACGAAGCACTATAAATGCTCGAAATCACAAGAGGCTTTTATGAAGCAGAGTAAAACTCGCCTACCGAACCTATTGCAGGTATTCATCGCGTTAGGACTATTTCTATCCCTTGCTTTTTCCTTTACTGCAAAGCTTGACCTTCCAATTCAACTTGCCTTGTATATTGGCTGGTTCATTATCATGGTTCTCGGTATTCGCCTTGGCCACGAATACAAAGACTTAGAAAAAGCGGCACTCAAAGGAATATCCAATGGCTTAGGCGCGGTTTTAATACTTTTAGCCGTTGGCGCTCTTGTTGGTACTTGGATCTCAGGCGGGATCGTACCTACTATCATTTACTATGGTCTGAAAGCTATCCACCCTTCTATCTTCCTTTTAGCGACCATGATTATCTGTTCTCTAACCGCATTGGCAACTGGTACTTCTTGGGGCGCTGCGGGTACAGCAGGTATCGCGATGATGGGTATTGGCCAAGGCCTAGGTGTTCCAGCACCGATTACTGCAGGTGCAGTGCTGTCAGGTTGTTACTTCGGCGACAAGATGTCTCCACTTTCTGATTCAGTGATTCTGGCTTCTTCAATGTCTGGTGTTGAAGTGGTTGAGCACATCAAGGGCATGCTGCCAGTTGCGTTAATCAGCTACGTGATTACTGGCATCATGTTTACTGCGTTTGGTTTTCACTACGCAGGTAACGTTGACATGAGCCAAGTAGATTCTGTCATTAAAGCAATGGAAGTTCAGTTCTACATCACGCCTTACTCATTTGTCCCAGTACTGATCGTGCTTGGTCTGTTGGCTTTCCGCATGCCTTCATTCCCGGTAATCAGCTTCGGTTCTCTGCTAGGTATTATCTGGGCAGTCATGATCCAAGATATCGATTTCCTAACGGCATTCAATACTGCTTGGGCACCGTTCTCTATCTCCTCTGGCGTAGAGTTTATTGACTCGATTCTTAACCGTGGCGGCATGTCTTCAATGCTTGGTTCGGTAGCGGTAATTGTGTTTGGTTTAGGTTTTGGTGGCTTACTGGATAAAGTGGGCGTATTAGAGACGATTGCTAAGGTGTTCGAGCGCCGAGTAAATAGCGCAGGCTCTCTAGCAACAAGCACGATCGGTACGGCCTTCATGGGTAACGTATTTGGTTCTGCAATGTACGTATCGTTAATCCTAACGCCAAAAATCTGTGCGAAAAACTACGACCGATTAGGTTACCAACGTAAAAATCTATCTCGTAACGCTGAGTTCGGTGGCACGTTAACTTCAGGCATGGTTCCTTGGAGTGACAACGGCATCTACATGGCGAGTATTCTTGGTGTCGCAACGCTCTCTTACGCTCCGTTCATGTGGTTGAGCTTCATCTGTATCCTCGTGACTATCGTAACGTCTTACATGGGTTGGTTCGTTGATAAATGTGAACCAACAGCACCAGCGCTTGAAACTGAAGAAGCCACTGAACTGAGCAAGCAACAAGCTTAAGCTAAGGCTTTAGTGCGTAAGCACAAAAATGTTGATGATATAAATGCCAAAAGAGCGCTCTAGAGCGCTCTTTTTTGATCTACTTAATTACTGAATTTATTTGTTAGCGGTTCGTTTACCCAACCAAAAACCGATGCCTAACGGTGCAAAGAACACCACCAAGATAAACAGGATGAAGTAGATAATCACACCTTTGATTAAGTCCATCAGTTTATCAATCGCGAGTACCACCATCTCTTGAGAGACGCGATCAAGATCTTGTGTAAACAGTTCCCTTTCAGAAGTCACAATGCCTGCAATTTCAATACGCTCTTTCGCAATCATTGCGACCAGAGCTTCTCTCTCTCGTGTCACCATTTTTTCTAACGCTACACGTTCTTCAGTGAGCATCGCCAATTTTTGATCTGTCTTATCACTGAGGTCGTTGAGCAGAGGCTGCATTTCTGTCGACATAATAGAAGCCAATGTTTGCATGTACTCAGGGTTATTCTCAATGAAGTCCTGCATGCT
This sequence comes from Vibrio sp. 1F169, assembly GCF_041439605.1. NCBI lineage: Bacteria > Pseudomonadati > Pseudomonadota > Gammaproteobacteria > Vibrionales > Vibrionaceae > Vibrio > Vibrio sp. 1F169. The sequence continues at coordinate 94,707 of NZ_JBGOOI010000002.1, forward strand.
TGCTGATGTTTGACGAAGGCTTTCTAGCGTCATCGATAGGTCTTCACCCGTTAGCGAGCTATTCATCGCCACCAACTCAGCTTTCCACGTCATCAATTTCGGTGTTTGGTCAGCCATTAGGCTTAAGCGGTCTGATGCATCGCCCATCGCCTCCGGCATGGTACCTAGGCTTTGAACGATTTGAGATTCGTCTTTACCAAGGTAACTTAGCCATTCACGGTAAGCGGGTGTGCTTCTGAAGGTAAGATCTTTAAAAGGATTGCTCGCGGCGAACTCTGCGACGAATGCTTTGCTCTTTTTGAAATCACTTGAGCTCAATACACCCTTTGCTAGCTTCTCAGCTTCTTGGTCAAGAGAACGAGCCGTCTCTACCGCATTATCCGTCACGAACAGATCCGCACCATCGCCTTGGCTATAAAACTGATTCATTTGGGCTGTGAAAACCCATGAGTCAATTAATGCTGACATTGGGGAGGTTTGGTACGCTGCTTGTTGTAAGCCCTGCTCAGCATGGATCTTCCAAAGCAACACATAAGATTGATGTAAGGTGTCATCAGCAGGGTAAGATTGCGCAATGAGATCGGCCGAGTCTTCTACTCGTGTAAAAAACATCTTGGCGTATTCACGCGTCATGATCCGAGCCTGTAACTCTTGCTGAGTAAGAGGCGTCGTTTGACTATCTAGCTTAACTTCCAAAAGAGAACAACCACTTAGCACAATGCTAAGCACTAACACGATCCAATTTCGACTCGAAACTCGTGACATATAAACCTCTGACAAAGACTAAGGGCGCGGATTGTATGAGCGCTTCGTCAGAGTATTGTCAAAAAACCTGTAAAAGTTAACGTTGGGTATTTAAATAGTCATGAGCAGAATCTACAGAGGCTTTTATCGCTAGCTCTAGTTCGGCTAAATCGTGCTCACTGATGGCTCTGGACTGCTTCATTGTCATTTCAATAGTCGCTGCAATGATCGCTAACCGAGACGCTTTGATGCTGCCAGCCACACCTTTTAAGCTGTGCACAATGCGAGCAGCAGAGGTTTCATCCTTGGTGAGCAGAGATTTGAATCTGGTATAGTCATCTGCGTGATCTTCGACAAAGACCCCTAGCAACAATTCAACAGACTCGGTATCGCCATCAAGAGTCTCTAGCATCTCTTCAATATCAATCGCTGGCTTTGAATCCGTCACACTGGCAATGTGCTTCTCTGGCTCTTGCACTTGTTCTGGTGTTCGCTGAGTTGGGGGTTGCTGAATAGAGTTTTGCTGAACCGGAACTTGTGGAATAGGTTCTTGCAAAATCGGTTCTTGTGAAATAGCTTGCGGGCTTGTCGCACAAACACTCTGCTGAGGTTGGGTATCAGAATGTTGACTCGCTGGCGTAATATCTAATACTGATGGGGGATTACTTGGCGGCGTCACCGCGGAAGAAGCAATATCGCTGTGAGAAACAATATTATTGCGAGCAGCAGTATCATTACGAGAAGACGTATCTTTGTTGGAAGTAGAGAGAGCATCGTCCTGACTTGAATCGATGACTGGTTCCTGTTTGAGTGCTTGGTCTACTTCTTTCTTCGATTTTTGGGACCTAACGCTCCACAACAGTAACGCAATCATTGCCACTAAGCTTAAACCTAGCATGATCAATAATAGGTTGTATTGACGATCATGGAACTCAGCTTCAAGTTTAATGATCTGTTCGTTTACTGAATTCTTCTTAATTTTATCGACTAAATAATTGAGCTGAGCGTAATCACTCAGCAATGCTGAAGCATCAGCCAGTAATTGTTGGAGTGCATCTTGCTCTTCGGATTTTAATGAATAAGATTTTTCAAGTATAGAATCAAAGGCGCGATAAGTTGCTGATGAACTTTGGTTATCGGAATACATCGCTTCAAAAACGACGACACCAAATTCGTTGAGTAGCGGCTTTAACTTAGGGGAAAGCTCAGTATCTGTGCGTAACACTTTGATGTTATCGACGATATCTTGCACCTGACTTTCTATCGGAATGAATTCATCAAATTTTTCTAAAAATTGATCGGCAACGTAAAGCAGTTGGTTCACATCAGGACGAAACAAGGCGTGTTGGAAATCAGATTCTATCTGCAGTCGGATCGAATAAACCAATTGAGCATCGAGTGCTAAATCATTAATGCGAGAGACTCGCAGCGGCTCAGAGAAATAAAGCGATTGCCTCAATTCATTAACGCGAATACCGAGTTCTTCAATTTGAGCGAGCGAGTGAGAGTAAGAACGGCTTAGATTAAGGAGAGCCAGTGAAGGAAGTAGCCACAGAGCCAAGAGTGCAACCAAAAAAGTTGCGGGTCTTTTAAAGCGATTGGGCTTTGCTACTGATTGTTCCATCGATATTCCTTGTTCATGCGAACTCTAAACCATTATGTTGCTAAACATAAACAAGCGACAACAACCTGCTGTCGCTTGCTACCTAATAACTTCGGACTATGACTTATTGCGAGTCAGTTGATCACGTAAGTTCGGTGGCGTCCCTTTAATGGTTAGCGTGTCTGTCTCTGGATCGTAGAAGATACGCTCACCTAAAAGCAGACTATCAAAACTAACATTCAAACCGCCACCAGCACCAACAAATTTTGTTAGTTTACGCATAGTTGCGCGGTCTGCTGGGAAGCTGTCTTCTAACTCGTAGCCTTGCTCACTAGTATAGTCAAAGAAGCTTGTACCATCTGTGCTTGCTGGCAATTCTCCAGAAAGTTCACGAACTTGAACTTCATCACCCGCTTTAAGCTGTTCGTTACAGTAATCCGCAACTTGTTTTTTATAGCTGATCGCTTCCTCTTTCTCTAACTTAGAGTCAGAAACAAAGTCTTCTACCGCTTGCATCAATACTTGGTTTTGCTGCTTAGCATCCAAGCCTACTTCTGCTTGAAGGAAGTCTAAGAAGAAGTCAGCGACTTTACGACCAACGCGCCCTTTAATATAAGTAAGGTAACGGTTTGACTCTTTGTCTGTGTCGTATGTTGAAAGATCAAGGCGCGCAACAATATCCATCTTCGAGATATCCAGGTAATCCGTCGCACTAATATCTAGCCCTTCGGTCACTTTCAAACTTTGGTTAGAAGGCAGTAGTCCGATGAAAAGGTAGTCTGTCGCCAGTGATTGATATTCAGCCAGTACCAAAGTGCCTTCATCAGCAAAAGGATACTTTGAAAGCTCATCTTTTAGACGTAGCGCACTTTTTTGAGAGAAATCATAAAAACTTTGTTCTCCAGCTCGAAATTCATGCAACGACTGCTGGAATTCGCTGTCGGATTTGAAAGAACCAAATCCTTTACCTGCTTTTGAATTAAAAACTCGGTGAAGTTCCGCGACTAGGTTTTCAGATGCAGTATCGTTTTCTAGAGATTCAGCACGATAGTTAACAATCAGCTCTTCCTGATCGTTCTTGCTTAGCTGGTGTAAAATTACGTTGGAAAGGTGAAGGCTCATAGTGAAAATATTACCGTTCAGGTTTCAGTTGTTGTGCATAGTAGGTTATCATAAGCCGCTTTTACTATCATTATTAGAGTCCTTATGCCGATTATATCTAAATACACAGATGATCAAGTTGAAAAAATCCTAGCTGAAGTAGGTGCTGTACTGACTAAGCACAAAGCTTCACCTGAGCTTTCATTGATGATCGCTGGAAATATCGCAACCAATGTCTTAAATCAGAACGTTGCTGCTTCACAACGCAAAGGAATTGCTGAAAAATTTGCCGAAGCTTTAATTTCTTCTCTTGAAGATAAAAAGTCTCACTAAGTTTGATTGACGGAAAAAGAATTATAAATGGTAGACAGCGCAAACTCATATAGCGATCGTGTATCTCGACTGGTAGGTTGGGGCCACTGGTTTGCATTTTTCAACATCATTGCTGCGATGTTGATTGGTACTCGTTATATTACTCAATCTGCTTGGCCGGAAACCCTATTGGGTCAATTCTATTTGGCTGCATCATGGGTTGGTCATTTTGGATTTTTGGTGTTCGCGCTCTATCTATTAGTGCTGTTCCCACTCACTTTTATTCTTCCGTCGAGGAAGTTATTACGTTTGGTTGCCGTTATCTTCGCAACCATAGGTTTAACTGTCCTACTGATTGATACTCAAACGTATCAAAATATAAACCTCCACCTGACACCTGTCGTGTGGGAGGTTTTATTCAGTGGAGAGGAGTCTGCACTCACTTCTGATTTGCAGCACCTCTTCATTGTAATGCCACTAATCTTCTTATTGCAGCTAGGTCTGTCTGAGTGGGTTTGGCGTAAGCAACGTAAACTGTCTCATAAACACATTGGCCGTCCTATTACTGCCGTCTTCTTCTTGTGTTTCATCAGCAGCCACTTGACCTACATGTGGGCTGATGCGTATTTCTACAACCCAATTACAAGCCAGAAAGCGAATTTCCCACTGTCTTATCCTATGACAGCAAAAAGCTTTATGGAAAAGCATGGTCTATTAGACCGTGAAGAGTATTTACAGCGTTTAGAAGCGAACCAAGAGAACGTAAACTTAGTTAGCTACCCACTAGAAAAAATTCAATACAACCGCCGCAGTGCTGATCTTAATATTCTGCTTGTGAGTGTGAATAATCTTCGCGCTGATGCACTCAATAGCACTGCAATGCCAAGCAGCTATGCCTATGCACAACAATCGATCAACTTCACCAATCACTACAGTTCAAGTAACGACATGTTTGGTATTTTCGGATTGTTCTATGGCCTTCCTAGCAGCTACGCAAGCAGCATCAAAGCACAAAGTTCGAGCGCAGTACTGCTCGATGTGCTAGATCATCACAATTATACACTTGCCGCTTTTAGCGGTGATGACTTTGACGACGCCCTTTACCCGGAAGTCATCTTCCGAGGCCGTGATGCGCTCCCAGAGCAAGCAACAGATGATGACCAAAGCGCAATACAAGCTTGGTCTGAATGGGTTCAATCACCACAAGCAAAAAGCCCTTGGTTTAACTTTATTGAACTAACAACGCTCGATAACTTCTCTAGTTACGAAACAGATGTAACGTTGACTACCGCTGAACGTTTTACTGCAGACTACCAAAAATCGACTCAAGCGGCTGATGTTCAGTTAGCGAAAATCTACGCAGAGTTGGAGCGCCTAGATCTTCAAGACAACACAGTGGTTATCATTACCTCTAACCATGGTACTGAATTTAACGAGACGAAAACCAACAGTTGGGGTGCAAACTCCAATTACAGTCGTTACCAACTACAAGTGCCTCTTTTCATCAAATGGCCAGGTAAGTCAGCATCTGAATATACTCACCGTTCTAGTCACCTAGATGTGTCAGTCACGCTAATGCAAGAGCTATTAGGTGTATCTTCGAACCCTACAGATTTTAGTAGTGGACGTAGCCTGTTTGATGAGCGTAGAAGAAAATGGATTCTTGCAGGAGACTCACGTGAACTTGCTCTTGTTACTGACCAACAAACAACGGTGTTAGATAAGTTTGGTAACTACAAATTGTACGATCAGAATTACAAACGTCTGAAAGATGTAAGCCCTCGCTTGCCAGTGTTGATGCAAGGCCTTACTGAGTTACAGCGGTTCTATACCAAAAATGACTAAATGATCATCAAAAAGAAAAGGGAAGCCAATGGCTTCCCTTTTTTATTGCCGTGAATGATTAGAAAACAAGCAACAAAACAAAATTATGAAAATTAAGGGTTTACAAGACCCTCTGCCCCTTATATTATTCACGCCACTGGAGGGATGGCTGAGTGGTCGAAAGCACCGGTCTTGAAAACCGGCAACCGTTAATAGCGGTTCTAGGGTTCAAATCCCTATCCCTCCACCACATTTAAGAAAGCCGCTGAGAAATCAGCGGCTTTTTTGCATCTAGCGTAAAGTTAATCGAATCTAAGAGTCAGTTAGTCAACCAGTCAAAGTCCTTAACTATCGGAATCTGACTTAAACCTGTTTATCACGGCAACTTCAAGCCTATTACCGCTCTGTTGTATTTAAACATATAGCATAGGTAACTGACTCTTTACCTTTATAACCTATCGAAATTCGACGTCACTGTTGCAACAAAACATCCCTGCCAATAAACATGTAGACCTACGCCACCAATGCATGACCAAGTAACTTGAAGAATTGGGGGATGTTTATTGGAATAGTGCCCTAGGTTTCTTCAGGTTCTCATTGTGAATACATAACGATAAAAAAATCCAGAGGCTTCATCGAAGTCTCTGGATTTTTAAACTTGGCTTGAGTGCAGATCTAATTAAGCGTTTTCTTGCTTAGTATCTTGCTGCTCTGCTTGTTTTTTTTGTTCAGCTTCATTTGCTTTTTCTTCGTGGTTTGAACCACCACATCCGCCACAACAGCTCATAATTATGCTCTCTTTGATTGTATTTAAGTAACTCATTAAGGTCATAATATTAAAGGTGCATTTTAAATGCAACTTTAATATTAGCCAAATTGGCTGCTTGGTGTCTTGAGGTATTTAAGCCCTTGGTTTTATTAAAATTGGTAAGTACAACACAACGAAACAACTGTACGCGACAACCCACAGAGCACTCGATAAGGTGATGATAGAGACAATATTATTGGTAAAGTATCCACCAAATACTCGAACAATAAAGGCAAAAACAATGGCAATTAACGCCGCAGTCATTATTTTACCAATCGCAATAGCTCGACCTGTATGTCCTAGAGAGACGCGTGAGATCATTGATAAGATCATCACCCCCATTCCACCCACGGTTAAGGCATGAATCGCTTGTGATTGTGTGACCAATGACGAAATGATCGAAACGCCATACAAGACCAATCCTAACGAAATGGCCCAGTAGCTTAAGTGTAAAGACCACACAAGAGGAGTCTTAAAAGCGCCCCATATTTTCCACCTTACCGCCCTAACCGCATTTGCCAGGCCACTGACAATAAACACGCTAGCAACGATATCTTGTGGAACTGGAAGTATCTGAAAGCTCAACACAACGGCGAAAATCGTGCTCACGATGCTCAGCTTTTCAAGCCATGGTAATGCAGGGGTTCGTGGTGTCTGTGTGCCATTCGCGGTAAACATAGGAAAGACTCGTCCACCCATAATGCACATGACTAGAGTCACCAACAGCACCATGCTTGTGCTAGCTTGTGAAATTAAGATTGGCTGCTGAAATAGAACACCATAGTGCATCGCCGCATTGGCAAAAGTCATTAGCAGCAAAATGGGAACGAACAATAGATTTCGCCAAAGTTTCACACTGACAATATTGTGAGCAAGATAAATGACAGCGACAGGCAAAAACAGTAAATCGAGCCCAGCCACCAACCAAGGGCTAAAGGCATTAGGTAGGAACATGGCTATTCTCGCACACAGCCAGATAACCAGAAGTATCATTAACCCGCGTCCGTTAATACTACGGACACCCGTCCAGTTTTGTACGGCCGTCAGTAAAAAGCCAACCACGACAGTAGCTGCAAAGCCAAATAACATTTCATGAATATGCCACCACATTGCTCCGCCATAAACATTCAGAGTTGCGCTACCATTCCAAAACGCGGCCCAACCAACTAGAGCTGCAACGCTAAAAAGTGATGCAAACAAAAAAAACGGTCGAAACGCGAGCTCAAAAAATGCCGTCATTGAAACGCCATTGTTAGGGGGTTGATTTAAATCTTTCATCATCGTAAACCTAGTGAGTAAACAAAACTTACTTAAATAACGTCAACCGCCAAAAGTTGCCCTAGTTTGTAGCTGTGCCCTTCGCCGAGGAGATCTTGCAAGCTATAAGCGTCTAAGCATTTGTAAAAACACTCTTGAGCTTCAGCAAAGATTGTTTTCAATTGGCAATTTGGTGTAATAACACAGCTATTATCTTCGCCAAAACATTCAACCAAGTTACGTTTGTCTTCTAACTCTCGAACTAACGTACCTATGTTGATCTGACTTGGATGGCAACTGAGTTTCAAACCACCATTTTTTCCTCTTGTAGCGATCAGGTGCCCTTTGAGGTTGAGTTGCTGAACGATCTTCATTAAGTGGTTTTTAGAAATACCATAACTGTTAGCAATGTCGCCGATGGTGCTAAGAGATTGGTTGTTGATCGCTAAATAGATCAGAACGCGTAGGGAATAATCAGTGTAACGTGTGATATGCATGTTGGGATATTTCACTCTATAAGATGTATTTATTATGAATCTTATGAGTAATAAAGGCAAGTTAACCTAATGAGGAGTAGTGGCTAAGCACCAAGAAGCTAAGGCTGCGATCTTAATGACGTTTCTCACATCTGTTGTATGAGATCCTATCTCCATCTTCCTTTCTCAAACGAGATCTAATCCTCTAAGTCGAAGCGATCAGAAACATTTTTCGATATATTTTCACTCTGACAATATAAAAACACACAAACTTGTTCATAAAAAAAGCAGTCAGTTAATAAGGGTATTTACAAGCGAATCACACCACTATATTATTCGCGGCACTGGAGGGATGGCTGAGTGGTCGAAAGCACCGGTCTTGAAAACCGGCAACCGTTAATAGCGGTTCTAGGGTTCAAATCCCTATCCCTCCACCACTTTTAAAATGAAAAAAGCCGTTGATTATCAACGGCTTTTTTCATATCTGAAGGGTACTAAGTTAAACCGTAAGGATTGACTGAGACAATGTACCTATTCAAAACTGCCAGCCATAACTACTACACCCGTATTTGCCTACCCAAGAACTGTCGTGATCGTGGGTTTCCTTTCGACCTAAAAATTTCACTACTAACCAAAAATCGTCGAGTTGCCTCATTACGCAATCTAAGTGTTGCGATAGAGCTCAAACAGCTTATTGACAGCATTACAGCTCAGACTCACTTAACAGACTTCAATATTGCTGCAAATAAGCTCATCAATGAGCTTAGATGCAACTTTGACGAAAACGACAGTACTTTTACAACCAAACCCATACCAGTACGCAATACTTCCATGCAGACGCAATCAGTGTCCTTAACACAACAAGCCACATCACTTATTTCCTTGAAATGTGCACTGGTAAAGTTTATCGACTCTAAAAAGCTCCAATCAATCCGACCGCTTACAATTCATCAATTAGAATCACGCATCACGCATTTCATTCAGTTTTCACTAGTAAACAGAGTTGCTGATGTCACGACGGCTCATGCTTTGCAGTACCGTGATGAATTACTGAAAAAAGGTCGAAGCCCTAAAACAGATAAAGAGTACCTTGCCGCCTGTTTCCAGTTCTTTAAATACTGCAAGCTGATGAACTATACAGGGTTCAATGCTTTTGAGGATGTAAAAGTCCAGAAGAAGGCCACTAAGCGCCAAGATGAACAGCGGGATCGTTGGCTATTGAAAGATATGAAGAAGTTTTTCGGTTCACCTCTGTTCAAAGAAAAAGATGAAGAGTTTCAGTGGATTTCAAAAATTCTACCTCTTTCAGGTATGCGCCCTTCTGAAGTTTGCCAACTACAAGCTTCTGATATAAAGCAAGAGAAAGGTATTTACTATTTCTCAATTACAGAAAGCGAAGACGGTAAGCATGTAAAAAATGTTAATAGCATCCGTGAAGTACCTGTCCACGAGAAACTAATAAAAATGGGGTTTCTCGATTTCGTGGCGAGGGTTAAAACTACTAGCAGCAAGCAACTTTTTAGTTATATACCAGATAATCAGTTTAACGATTGGTCTAAATCTTACTGTATCAAAATTGGTAAGTATCAAACTGCTATAGGAATGAAGCCCCGTCAGCGACCTACTGCATACGGATTTAGACATACCTTTATTGATGAGTTGAAGCAATCAGGCATTCCTGAACACGTCACAGCTCAACTCGTCGGCCACGGGAATAACAGTATGACTTACGGACGGTATGGGAAACGATTGCCGATTAGTCAGTTAGCAGAGGTAATTAATAGGGTCAGCTATGCGTTAATAGAAGACTAAAGCTAACATACCAACCTTCCAAACGTGCTGACAACTAGGAAGAAACCCTCCATAGTTGCTTTTCAACTGCATCATCGTGTGCTGTAACGAGCCTCTGCCCCTTTGTGTTTTAGCGCGATTACTCAGCAACGGGTCGCGCTACTGAGCTTAAGATACTTATAGTTATGTCTGGCTGTTGAACGGCTCTGTTCGTAACTGGACAAAAATTAATCAACACCCAAAAACATTATGTAAAAGGCTATTTGTTGAGGAGGGTTAAGATTAATGAGAGGATGCCTAAGATAACTACGCTCTAGCTTCTGTGTCATTCGAATATAACAACAGACATGAATCTGTTATGATCGTCATCAAAACGTCATCATACATTTTTTATGTCAGGCGCCTGATATATACATCGGCTAAATCATTCAGGGATATTAACATGGTAGACAAAACACAGATACTCTTTGAGTCATTACGAAGAACAGATAGCTACACTCTGGCCGCTGATCAAAAAGCATCTTTTTGCCTAGCTGCTGCTGTTACATTTTTAGGTATTTATTCAACGTTGTTTTATAGCATTATAACTGATGACAGTGCTGTAATATCAGCAACTTTGACTGTTGCAATTCTAGGATTGGTATTATTACCTTGGATAGTGTTCTTTTATACTATAAAAAGTATATTTTCACCAAACCTGAAGCCATCAGAAAAAGAATCAATCATATCTTTTGCATCAATAGCTTCAAATTGCCCTAATTTAGAGCAGTTTAAGCTCTATTATGAAAGCATAAATATAAACGATGATATGTTTGTAAAGAATATAAATGAAGACCTCCTTGAAAATCATTGGATTTGTTCAGAAATATGCTTTAACAAGATGAAAAACTTCAAAAAAAGTTTACATTGGTTGTGGGTGGCACTATCAATTTCATTGGTAGGTTTGGCTACTATGGTTTATTTTATTGAGCATCATGAATTTACTAAGTTCTTATCAATCTGTAAATGAAATATGAGGGGAACATTCCCCCTCATTTAATTATTTAATTATTTAATTATTTAATTATTTAATGAAGATGCCAATTATATCGCTATATATAACAACATTTAAATTCGATTTTGGTGATAATGAAACCTCCATAGTGTGCAGTCCCCGATATGCAGTACCTTCTGGAAAATCAAGTACAATTGAACTTTGATACATATCGGTAGGTTTATCTATCTGACGGACTTTGGTATCTGTAAGACCATTTTTTTCTTGAAGCGCTTCTTTACCATGGTTGTTCTTTGTAAACTTCGCATTAAGAGGATATAGCGATGAAAGTGCATTTGGATTTAACACCTCCAACTCAAACTTTAATTGCATATCTTTTTCTAAAAAAGAAGAAACTGATTTATATTCTTCCCAACCATCTGAATCACTCTTCCTGTAGTAGCATTTGAATTTAATATTATCTCGATAGGTTAATCGACTATTTCCAAGAGTTTTCCAATTTAATGGAACTGGTAACAAATCTTGATACATTTCCATTTTTAATAAACGACATCGACGATTTATTGGAGTACCATTTTCGTCGCTCATATTAGGCAATATATATCGTTCCTCAGACTTATCTTTACCTACGGTTTTAATTTCAGAATATCTATCAGGAAAGTCAACATAATCTAAAATGCCTTGCCCCAACATAGCTGTATTCGTTCGCGCTTGAGATTGGGCTTTTGAAGCAAGATCTACTGGTATACCTAGAGCAGTAACTTCCGATGCATCACCATAACCATAATTGGCCCAAACAACCTCTTTATGAGAGCCATAATCTAACCCTACACGAACTCCTAGGTTAACGTCTTTGCCTATAAGTTTGTTTAGTTCTGGGAAAACCGTTTCGGTAAGAATTAGCTTTAACGCTGAAGATGCGTTTAGAGCATTAGCTATCGCATCTTCAGGACAATTGCCTTTCCCACCAAAAAAAGCCATAACGGCATCTCCCATAAGACGATGTGGGTAACCATCTAATGCACGAATCACATCAACGCATGCTTGAAGAATTCGGTTTTTCACCACATATGCATCTTGTAAAGACATTAACAAAGACAGTCTAGAGCTTCTTTTTATGTCTACAAACATTGTAACAATATGATGAAACTCTATTTCATCCGAATCCTTTAAGTGAGCGAAATCTGGATGCGGGCCTACCTTACTTTGGTTTAATCCAACCTTATTAAACCATGGTCGTAAAGCGTCCTGATAGGTGTACTCTTCTGGAGCCGTAAGCTCCCCGCTCGATTCCGCTTTTAAACGACGCGAAACACTAGCGCTCTTATATAAATCAACCGATTCAGATAACTCGTCAAATGACTCTGCTGAGAAATTTTCATTACCTATAATTCTTTTAGAACGTTTGCTTTCTAGCCCGTCTCGGATATCCGAAAAATAACCTTTCGTAATTTCCTCTAAACTTTTTGCTGACACGAATACCTCCAACTAATCATTATGTGTACTTCTCCACGACACTATAACTCACTTTTTATGCATGCGAACAGATAACAATTAATTGCTTATTGATGTAAGTCAAACGAGTTCTAATGCTATAGTCGGATGATAGTTGTGATGTTGACTTTAGCGATAATCACATGTGTCAACATCATATTACTTGGTGAAAGAATACGAAACGATCACGCAAACACGCTAAACAGTGAAGATAAGCCACCCGCTAGTAGAGTTAGCCTCGGAGATTGCATTAACTTATAATATACTCACTAAACTTGAAGGTGCAGACAGGCTTAGTACCAGAAATTTTTCATTAACTCTAGACGTTAAAGAGCCTGCGACCTCTGGAATAGTTACAGTAAAAAATTGGTCAATTGCTTCCTTTGCAGTTGTCAAACAGGTTTGGCAACATAGTTGGAGGTCATCCATACTAAAACTAATACCACCCAACCACAAAGAGCAACAACAGAAACACGTTTCTGTCCAGAGAAGTGTTAGCACGACCACTGCTATCAGGTTTTGTCTCTTTCCTTGTGTAAAACTCAATAGCATTGATTTAGCCTGCGTCGACACACAGCACAAAGTGCATCCGAATTTCTAACTCCCTTGGGAAAAACGTCAGAATAACTCACCCGTTTGGAAAAAGTATCAGATTAACCCATCAGTTTGGAAATGAAATAGGTCACGTATCTGTAAGCTGATAGTTGGCTTCAAATGTTAGAAAGCATCCAAAAATCAGAATCTCTTTAAATGTTTTTCGGATATCCCCCCTAGATCCGCTCTTATTAGTGATGGTGGATGCAAATCCTATCTATAGCTTTATCCGCCAACTATTTTGAAAAACTTCAAAGAAATAACTTATTGATAAAAAAAGATAAGGCAATTTGTTTACACTAACCTATTAAAAATATTAGTATTTTCATATTGAAACTCGCTTTTTCTACCTATACGCTGTTCTCAAATAGAGAGCAGCAGATAGCTGCCTAAGTGCAATCAACGTGGAAAACAGCAATTCGACATTAGTTAATGTCGTCATAGATAAATTTATTGAAAGCCGTGTACATACCGTAGCTCCTTCAACACTTCGAGTAGACAGAAGTAAAGCTGGAAAGCTCAAAAAGTACTTCAAGAAACGTTTGATAAAAGATGTTAATCATAGTGACATTCACGACTTAATCACTTCATTTCACCGAAAATACAGCAACAAGTCGATCAATGAATTCCTAATTATACTCAGGGCGGTGTTCAAACGTGCAATGCGTGATGGGGTCATAGAGCGTGACCCTATGGACGGAATTGAAAACCTAACCGTCACGAACAAGGAACCAAACCCGCTTAGCAAGTCTGACATTAAGAAGCTGAATGACACTTTGGCAGAATGTTTAAGCGGCAAAAGCGCAGTGCTTTTAAATATACTGACAGGACTTCGTATCAGTGAGTTACTGGCGCTAGCTTGGGATGACGTTAATTGGCAGCGTAAAGAATTATATGTTCGCCGAGCAAAGGTGTTGAATAATTATAAAACACCAAAAACTGCGGGTTCAGTTCGGACGGTAGAACTTAATGAACTGGCGATAACGCTTCTAAAAGAGCAGGTAAAACTGACGGGGTCAAAACGGGTACACACCATCTCAGTGTTACAAGCTGACAGTAAAACATGGATAAAAGATACAGTGCGTTTTGTCTTTTATAACAGTAAAACGAATCTACCGTTCCTGAATGCCAAGCAATTCAACAAAACCTTCTTCACTCCTTTTCTGAAAAATGCTGAAGTTCAGCACCGTGGTGTTGGTCAGTTACGCCATACTTATGCGAGTCAAAATCTTACTGCTGGAATTAGTAAAGACTGGATTGCACGTCAGATGGGGCACACTGGCACAAATATGATAGATAAGCATTATGGTCGCTGGATGCGTTCAGATGCTCCTGACTTTGCCAATGTCGCAGCTAATCATCTTGCCGATGCACTCGGACATTCTGATGTTATACCCGTTGAAGTATCTTCTGAAGTACCATCAGATGTATTAGCGTTGGTGAGTGCTCTGCAAGATAGGCCAGAGCTTAAAGCGCTAATCCAAGGTGTTATCGGAGGTACTTTATGAGTATTCTCCGCCCCGCCATGTGTGGCATTGTCAGGGCCACACATGGCAATATCGTTGCCAAATTTGGCACTAGCCGTGCCAAAGTCGCTCACTTGAAAAGTGAAACGCGACAGCAACCCGCTGCGCTCCCGTCACACTTTTGCTACGCAAAAGATGCACGTGAGCTGCGGGCAAGAGAAGCCTCTCTTGACTCTCTAAGCACCTGGCCTCTGGGGAGGCCAGAATGAACAAAGACATTCGTTATTTTTATCGCAGGTTTAACTTCACATCCCAGTCGGTGAGTCGGCTTAAATGTGAGGCATCGCTCAAGCATTCATTAAGAATGAGAACTACTTTATCCGATTCACAAGCAAAGGCTAAACCGACTAAAAAGCTGGAATGGAATGAAGCGCTATCAGCTAACAATCTTGTCTGGTGTAACGATAGGCTATCACAATTAGATACGTGGTCGGAAGAGACTCGTACAGAGCTGCTGTATCGTATTGCCCCTGTTCCGCGCATCTATAATCAGAAAAAACTTCAAACTCAGCACCGCCAATATCGACTAAAAATGAAAAAGGCGATTTCCAGTGAAACCCAAAAAGGTAATCTCGAAGCCGTTGAATTTCTTCAGACAGTGCTTGATACCGAGGGTCATGTCTCGTATTCAAAGATAGAACGGTTTAGAAAGCTCAACATGCAACGGAAAAAGCAGCGCATAAAAATGCTTGAAACGTATTTGAATGCCCATAATCAGGTTCAACGCCGTGCGCCAACTAATGCTGTCTATTTGCAAGAGGGTATCTTGAAGATTCCACACCGTTGGGAAGTGGGCTCTGATACGGTAAATCTGAAGGAGTATCTTGAGTTTACGCGCAAGTTCCTGACTCATTATTTTCCACAATATCCAATCGAAGCCATTATTGGTCATGATGACGAACGGAGTGTTGAGCAAAATACTGGTTGTCACCCGCATTATTTCCTTTCAGGGCGTAATAGTGAAACAGGCAATTATGATCTTCACAAAAGACAAATTTATGTGGTGAACGAGTATATCCACCGAGTGTACTCGGTGAAAAACTTCTTCCCCGAAAACGGAAAACTTACTCGTGAAGAATCGCAGGATTACGGGCATTTTTTTCAAAAAATGGTCAAGGATTTTGCGAATAAGCACTTATTTCATGCTAAAGGGCTTAATGTGATATTTGCTCCTGAAACCGAACGGCAATCTGACCGACGCAAAGAGATGAACCGAGAGGCTACCCTTCCGAAATCTGAACGCAGTTATAACTATCATACTCATCAGTTAGAGCTAATTCAGGACAAAATAGAGCTGACCGAGAAGAAGCACGTTAATTTGTTAATTGAGCAGGAAAAAACCGAAAAACACCTGACTAACCTAATAGGTGATACCGTTCAGGAACAAGTCAAGCTGGGTCAATTACAGGTTGAGCGAGATATGATGCAAATAGAGGTGTCAGATCTGAAAGCGGAATCTTCACGACTGAGCACACTTACACAGAACTTAACGCAGGCTCTAGTGCCCAAACTCGTTGATATATTTAGGAAAGTCCTGCTTTCCATCAATGCAAAAGACAAAGGTGTGTTGAAAAAGCAAAGTGAATATCTAGCCTCCGCACTGAACTCAACGTTAGACCTGCCACCTGAGCTATCAGACAAAATCGCTGGTGAAGTTGCCTTGCTGCAAGAGCCTGGTAACCAGTTAACGAACCAGAACGATAACAACCCAGATTTAGAGCACCGTCATAAGTAAGTTAGTTACTCAGTTAACTAACTAACCTAAATAATAACTAAAATATAGGTAAATAACATGGCAAGACCGAAATCGTATACTGATGACGACCTCATAAACATTGCGACCCAACTATCTGTTAAAGGGAAGAAGCCAACTGGCTGGTACATCAAAGAAATCCTCGGTCGGGGAAAAATCTCTTCAATTCAGGCAGACCTAGACCGATTAACTAAAAGCGGAAAAGTTCCCGAAATACCAGAGCCAAACAACGACAAAGACGGCTTAGACTGGCGGTCTTTACGAGCTTATTTTGAACTGCCTGTTGAGATTCAAGAAATGCTGACAAAAAAAGAGCAGGACGTTTGCAAATCACTTCGGGACATGGCTATCGGATTGAATAATAAGGCACAGCATCATTATGAAGCGCTGATGGATGCTCGCGTTAGAGAGTTAGATATTAAATCTGATGCCGCAATAAAAGCTAAAGAGATAGCAGAGGAAGACGTAGAAGCACGTTTACGAAAACAAGTCGAACACAATGAGTTTTATGAAGAGAAAAGCGATGCTTTGGAAGCGGAGCTTACTCATTCAAAGCAAAAAATATCCGAACTGGCGGCTAAATTGTCGAGAATGGAAACGACCCATGCGGAAGTATTGGTAAAGTTGGACTATGCAACGAATGAGCTAAATACACTTAAAATACACCATTCTGCATTGTCAGAACAACATGAAGAAGCGAAAGAACGACTTATTGAAACGGCGACTCAACTACAATCCACACAAGGCTTGTTAAATAAGCGAGATAATCAATTGGATAGGCTCAGAAGTAACAACAGTGAACTTGCAGTTAACCATCGTCTTTTAGAGAAGAATCTTAGCGATTCAGAGAACAAAGTCGCTTTGCTGACTCAGGAAAATTAGCGTCTGGTAGAACAAATAGCAACGCCAATGGAAAGAGCAGACATGCTGCACACTGAGTAGTCAATCACTCGGTGTCATTTCACCAGAATGGTGGCATTCTTAAAATTTCGTCCGCTTTTTAAGAATTCTTAAATCGGTTAAGAATAGCTAAGAACTTTAGTTTTGCGACAACTTAAATTACATATCAACTAAAGTAGTCTTAAGTGATTGTAAATAAAAACTTAATATCAATTGCTCGTTTACCAAAACACTTTGATTATTTGACTTTTTGAAGTGAAAATACTCTATTCACAACAAATGAGCGGTGCATGGTGTTATGACAAGTATTACATTTGAAACAAGAGACGAGTTCCAACGTAGGCCAGTAGCAGAAAAGGTAATTACTTTACTTCAATCTGATATTGATATTTCACCGATGGTCATTGATGGTGGCTGGGGAACTGGAAAAACTGAATTTTGCCAGAAGCTTATCCAACTCATGAAAATTGGAGATACTAGTCACTTAATTTATATCGATGCGTTTCAAGCTGATCATGCAAATGAGCCACTCCTTACTCTCTTAAGTGGAATTATTAAATTGATACCTGAAGGAATACAACGGAAGTCTTTTATTGAGAAGGCTAAGCCTGCTATTCGTTTTGGTGCTAAGGCTGTTGGTAAGGCTTTAGTGGCCCACGCTTTACGCCAAGAGGCTAATGACATTGTGAATGATTTTGACAAAGAAGTTCAAAAAGTAGCAGATAAAGCCCTTGATGCTTCGGTAAACGCACTAATAAAAGACCATGTTCAATCCAACCAAAATTTAAACTCACTTCAAACGGCACTTGAAGAATTAGGTTCTAGCAAGCCGATTATTATCTTTATCGACGAGCTTGACCGATGTCGCCCTGACTTTGCAGTAAGTATGCTAGAGGTAATTAAGCATACTTTTAACGTCCCAAGTCTAAAGTTTGTTTTAGTTACTAACACGCAGCAGCTAAGGGCTGCTATTAATAATAGCTATGGCGATGAAGTGGATGCCAATCGATATTTAGATAAGTTTTTGAAGTTTAGGTTTACTCTTCCAGAGATAGTACCCTCAGTACATGCCGAACTAACTCTTGCTTCAGTAAATCATTACCAACGATTAGTCCGTTCTAGCCAAACGTTAGATAACACAGAACTTTGGCAACACAGTGACTTTAATTTGGTGCGGCAGTATATCCGAACAAACAACACCTCTCTAAGGGAAGTTGAAACTCTAGTTCGACATATTGAAATCTATCATCAACTATCGAATCGTGAAGCATTAAGCACCAATAAAAATTTCAGTTACAGACTCTTAAGACTTTTTGGGGTTTTGGTTTTTACTTTTCATAACGATGTTGCAGATCATATTCTAAGACATAAAGCCGATGCCGCTGTTTTAACTGCGTTATTAGGAGAAAGAGGAATCGTACAATTGCGTCCAGAAGACTCCCATTACCCTGAACATCATCAGGTTTTACTTGCAATGATAGGAACCGAATGCCTGCACAACTCATCAATTTATGATGCAGATGAGGGTTACTCGGAAAGTCAATGGGCAAGTATTATCCAAGACTACTTCCGTGGGGTGGGTAAACCACATAATTGTTTAGATGTAACTAAACAAGCGATTAATTTATTGAGTTTATCATGACTTTGGCTTGAACTACCTCATTAAAAAGCGTAATGTCAATTGACGTACTAGATTGATAACCAATGCTTAGCTACCACTTCAAAGGTTATTGATAATAAACGGAAAAGTTTAATTTTTTGTTGCGAGCGTTGGGTTCAAATCCCTATCCCTCCACCACATTAAAGAAAGCCGCTGAGAAATCAGCGGCTTTTTTGTATCTGGAGATCACACAAGCTCACCACTCAACTGCTGACAGTAAATGCGGCCTTCAATAACTGCATGTGAATCGGCACCAGATCTTGATGTTCAGTTCGATATCCGCCACCGACTACACACGCCATTGGAATAGACTCTGATTTCGCTAATTCAATCATGAAACAGTCGCGTTCAAATATCCCTTTTGTCGAAACATTCAAATAACCCAGTTCATCGTCTTGATGGATGTCGATCCCCGCGTCATAAATAATGAGATCAGGTTGGTGATGCGCAATCGCCAACTTGGTGACTTGTTCAAAACAACGTAAGAACTCTTCATCTTCTGTTTCACGACTTAATGGCACATCTAAATCAGATAACGGTTTACGCGCAGGAAAATTTTTGTCGCAGTGGAATGACAAAGTAATAATCTCATCGCTCTCTTGGCAAAGTGTCGCTGTACCATCGCCATGGTGAACATCACTGTCGACGATCAGCACTTTATCTATATGCTCAAAGGTTAATGCGTGCTTGGCCGCCAAGACCAGATCATTCAACAAACAGAAGCCACTGCCAAAATCTCGGTGCGCATGATGATAGCCACCGCTGAGATGAATCGCTAAACCACTCTCGATGGCCATTTCAGCGGCCAAGCAGGTTCCACCACTTGAATAGAGTGTCCTTTCTATAAGCTGTTCACTCCACGGAAAGCCGATACGTCTCATTTTTGCTGCTGGCAAATTTCCAGAAACTAGCAAATCGACATATTCACCATCGTGTACCTGCTTTACTTGTTCTACCGAAACAGGCATTGGCTGGAACATTTCGAATGCATTACCCCATTTTGGATCGCTATCCATGTGGTGCGTCACAGCACTGTGCAACAGTTGATATTTATTGATTGGATAACGATGCCCTTCTGGTAAAGGCAACTGAGAATAAATTGGATGGTAAATTAAAGGAGTCATAGATCGGGCGTATTACGTATCAATCTCAAAATCATAACAGTCTAAGACTTGGCGACAACCTTAATTAATGATAATGGTTATCATTACCTTTAATTAATTCCAGAGACAACAATGAAAAACGTAATACTCATCTGTGGTGTGATCTGTGGTTCGATGGCTGCAGTAATGATTTTTGTAGGTATGCTAATAGCCAGTTGGTGGAGCGTTGATTTTCTCGTGTTAAGCCATCAAACTTAACTAATTGAACTGAAAAGGAATCACCATGAGCGTTATTTTTATTACTGGAGCAAATCGCGGCATTGGCTTAAGCCTGACTCAACAATACTTGGAAGGTAGCCACAAGGTGTACGCGACTTATCGTGATGCCAATTCAGCAAAAGAACTGCTCTCTCGCAGACCACAACAGCAATCTGACCTGCATTCAATTAGAGATAACCGATTACCAAGCAGTGAGCCACCTCACTTCGCAAATAGAGTCGATTGATATCTTGATCAACAACGCTGGCTACTATGGTCCTAAAGGTTATGGTCTGGGTAATACCGATGTCGAAGAGTGGCGCCGTGTATTCGAAGTCAACACCATTGCGCCATTGAAGCTTGTCGAGACTCTATTACCTCTTATAGAAAGTAGTGACGTCAAAAAGATCGCCTGCCTGTCTTCTAGAGTCGGTAGCATGTCCGAGAACACCTCAGGAGGCGGCTACATCTATCGCTCCTCCAAAGCCGCTCTAAACTCCGTTGTGAAGAGCTTAAGTAACGACTTAACCGATAACGGCGTTACGGTGTTAGCTCTGCATCCTGGTTGGGTACAGACCGAAATGGGCGGCCCTAATGCTCTGATCGACACCGACACTTCAGCTTCCGGCCTTATTAAAGTCATCGAGTCAGCGAATACTGAAGTAAGTGGTCACTTCTTCAATTTCGATGGCAGCGAAATAGACTGGTAGCCCGCAGATGAATGATGGCCCTCTCTCAAACCTAGTTAAGCACTCAACACTGTTTTGTCTGACGGTGACGCTAGCTGGCTGTTTTAGTGATGGCCCCGGAGACTTATTCGACGACTACCAAACCAAGATAGCCAGAGTACAAGATGCTGACGAGATAAAAGAGGAATGGGAATTTGAAAGCCTACCGAGAAAACGAGAACTGCTGCTTGACGTGCCCTCGCTTTCTATCGGTCTCATCGACAGTTACCAGCTTCGTCAGTGTGGATTGTTCAATCTGATTGCAGAAAGAAATTCGGTTCTGGGCAAAGTCGCGGATGAGTTTCGTAATTACGACTATCAAGTCGCGTTACTTGCAGGTGTTGGGAAATGTTTATCCGGTAGCGAATTAGACCCTGAGGTCGTAGAGCTACTGAAAGAAATCGAGCAGCAGAAACTCACACAGTTTCCGCTGCACCAGTGGAATCTAATCTATGCCAGCGATGCCATGCAGTCGCAAATGCGTGGTAGTCAGTGGTTACGTGCTGATATCGGCGATCAGGTACGACAAACCAGTGATGCCTTAGAACATATCAATCAAGCGTTAAACGTTCCGCTCGTTTCGGGAAAGACTACTGAGGTTCAAGAAGTATTAGAAAAGAGCTCTACGCTCGGGGATTTATACTACTCGCTCACGCGAGCTTCGGCCGAACTTGATACCATCACCAAACAGCTGACAACTTTTGATCACAATATCATCTGTGGTAAACAACGAGACACGACCAAGTTTCGTTATCTCAACAATGTGTTCGAGCAGCAATATATAGGCAAAGTTCAGCCGTACATGGCGCAGCTGGATGGCTATTATCAGCAGTTAGCCCCGCAACTTGGGATGTTTGACGCGCAACCTGAACTGCACAGTTATTACTTTCCCATCCAAGATGCACATCAAGCTTTTCGAGCATCAACTCGCCGCCATGTTGATTATTGGCAGCAGCTGTTTAAACGTTGTGGGCGCAAGGTCGGTCGTTAATATTGATTCCCAATATCAATAATGGGTGTTGTTAGCTTTCAGTTTCTAACTGATTAACTTTTAGCGCCTTTCTTCGCGTAAGTCTTCTTCCTTGTCCCACCGCCTTTACGGCGCTTGAATGCTGGTCTTTCAACTTTAGGCAGATGACGCAGAGATTCAGGGACTTCACCTGTTTTTACCTTACCCATTAAGCCATCGATCTTACTTTCTAGCGCTTGCATGAAGGGTTGATACGCTTGGTTTCGTTCAGCCATGCCTTGCAACTGATGCTCCCAGTGAGCCGTCATGTCTGGAAAGGTCGAGTCCTCAGGTAAGGCATGAATCAATCCTCTTCCCGCCGGGCTACTGTGAATGCTTTTACCTTGGCGAGTTAGCAACTGCCTTTTGAATAGAGTATCGAGAATACCCGCGCGGGTTGCTTCCGTTCCAAGGCCATCGGTCTCTTTCAAAATGGCTTTAAGGTCTTTGTTCGCGACAAAGCGCGCGATACCTGTCATCGCTTGTAGCAAGGTCGCTTCTGTGAAGTGCTTTGGTGGTTCGGTTTTCTTATCACCAATAATACCTTCACGACAAGTCAGCACCGTTCCTTTATCCAATGGGGGAACCGTATCTGTGCCGTCGCCTTTCTCTTCGGTGTCCGTTTTCCCCATCAACACCTTCCAACCTGGGCTAATAAGTTGTCGCCCCTTTGCGATGAACACACCACCAGCAATATCAAAGACTAACTTGGCATCGGCAAAAATAGCAGGTGGGTAGAATTGCATTAGATACTGGCGAGCGATTTGCTGATAGATTTTCATCTCGTTGGCAGACAGGCCGTTCACCGATGACTTTTTCGGAGTAGGAATTATCGCGTGGTGAGCATCGACCTTGCTGTCGTTCCATGCTTTGGATTTAAGAGAAAGATCCGCACCTTGAGCACCACTTTTCAGCTCTTTCGCATTGTTAGCGATGGCATCCACGACCGACTCTCTTTGCGAGTAGTGATCCTTAGGTAGATAGCGGCTGTCAGAACGTGGGTAAGTGATGAGTTTGTGTTTCTCATACAATGACTGACAAGTGTCGAGTACCTGTTGAGCGCTCATACCAAAACGCTTAGACGCATCAATCTGCAGAGCTGACAGCGAATAAGGCAGTGGCGCCGCTTGTTTGCTTTGCTTTTGCTCTGATTCCGTCACCGTCGCGGGTTGATTCGCAATTCGGTTAGCGACATTCTCAACCAGTTTTCGATTGAGCACCCGGCCTTCTTCATCTTGCCATGGCTTACATGCTTCGCTTGGTTTCCAACGTGCTCGAATATCAAAGCTCTGGCCGTTGTTTTGATAAGGGATCAGCGCATGCAGAGTAAAATAATCTTTCGGAATGAAGTTCTCGATCTCTTCATCACGCCTTACGACCAAACCAAGTACAGGCGTTTGCACTCGCCCTACCGACAACACGCCTTGGTAGCCCGCCTTTTGGCCAAGTAAGGTATAGGCGCGAGTCATGTTCATGCCATATAACCAATCGGCTCTAGAGCGTGCCAAAGCTGAAATTGATAGTGGGATAAAGTCACGGTTACTGCGCATTTGAGAGAGCGCACGTTTTACGGCAGGTAAGTTCAAGTCACTGATCAGTAGCCTGTCCATCGACTCTTTCTTAGCCTTGGATACTTTGCAGTAATCAATCACTTCATCAACTAGCAACTGCCCTTCTCTATCCGGGTCACCCGCATGGACAATTTGGGTCGCGTCCTTCAATAGCTTTCGGATCACCGTAAGCTGTTTACTTGAAGTCTTACGCGGTCTCAGCTGCCATTGCTCTGGCACAATAGGAAGATCAGCGAGGTTCCATTTCTTGTAACGGTCGTCATAAGCGTCTGGCTCAACCTGCTCCAATAAGTGTCCAATACACCAAGTCACCACATCTCCATTGCCACATTTGATAAACCCTTGGTCTTTCTTTTGTGGATTAGGTAGTGCGGCGGCGATCGCGCGGCCTAGGCTTGGTTTTTCAGCAATAATAAGGCGAGACATGTTTTTCCAGATGCTACAAACAATTAGGGCCACATTATCTAATGTGGCCCCTAGAAATCAAGGAAAACTGGTTGTTTATACAGTTAGCATTCAACAATTCGTTGTGTCGTTGTTTTACTGACGAGATCTATAAGAACTCAACGAACTTTGAGAAGTCACGCTCTGGTACTTTCATTGGCGTACAGCCCGGAGTGCCTAGGTATAGGAAACCAACAATTTCATCGTCGCCTTCTAAGCCGAAAGCTTGGTGCACTTCAGGGTGGAACATCCATTTGCCTGAACGCCAAAAACCTTGGAAGCCTTGTGCAACTGCGGCCATTTGCATTGCTTGCGCAGCACAACCCGCAGACAGGTGTTGTTCGAATGCTGGCACTTTTTCGTGCTCAGTTACCTTTGCGATGATAGTGATCACCATTGGAGCTCGAAACGGCGCTTTTTTAACTTTCTCAATGACCGCTTCTTCGCTCTCGTCAGCTTGTGCCGCACGAACCAAAATATCAGAGAGCTTCTGTAACCCTGAGCCTTGTGCGATAACAAAGCGCCATGGTGTCAATGCGCCGTGGTCTGGAGCACGTAAGCCCGCTTTAATGATATTTTCTAACGCCACACCTTCAGGAGCCGGATCAGAGAGTTTTGCGATTGAGCGCCTGTTGAGCAATAGATCCAAAGCATCCATTTGAAGTCCTTACTAATTTTTATTGTTTGTATAATTGAACTGTAGCACAGAACACAAACGATAATAAATCTCAACGGCTGTCTATTTGAAGCAATATTTGAAACGACACTAGAAACAACAAAGGCCCCTAAATCTATGACTTAGGAGCCTTATTTATCTGTCTAGTCCAAGCTTAGTTACCCGTCTAGTTCAGCTTATTGAACTTTCTGATTCAAACTTATCAAACGAGAACATTCTGTTTGTTGTTAAAGCTTAATAGCTAACTCAACACCTTGGCGAATAGCACGTACCGCATCAAGTTCACCCGCGTAATCAGCACCACCGATCACGTGAAGTTTGCCACCAAACTCTTGCCACATATCTTCAAACGGGCGAACAGAAACTTGACCCGCACACACGATAACGGAATCGGCATCGAGTACCTGATCTTTCTTACCAACGCTGATGTGCAGACCTTGATCGTCAATCTTGTTGTAGCTCACGCCACCAAGTAAGTTCACACCACGTTTTTCTAATGTGCGTTTATGAATCCAACCTGTAGTCTTACCTGGACCTTTACCGACACGACCCGCTTTACGCTGCATCACCCAAACCGTTTTATCACTGAACGAATCAGGATAAGGATAAAGTCCACCTGGGTGCTCCATATTCTTATCAATGCCCCACTCATGCAGCCAATCGTCCAAGCTATGAGAAGTCGGCTCTGTCAGCATAGTTGCCACATCAATACCAATACCACCTGCACCAACAATCGCGACTTTTTCGCCTACTGGTGTCTTTTCACGAATCAAGGTTTGATAGTCGACTACGTTTTCTTGATCTATCCCTTCAATATCAAGCTTTCTGGGTTCAACACCAGCAGCCATCACGACTTCATCGTACTTCAACAACATCTCAAACGTCGCTTCAGTATCCAGTTTTAAGTTCACGCCTGATGCATCTATTTGGTTAGCAAAGTAACGAATCGTTTCTCTGAACTCTTCTTTACCCGGAATCTGCATTGCCAATCTAAATTGTCCACCGATGCGGTCATTTTTCTCTATCAGATCAACCTTATGCCCACGCTGTGCCAACGTTGTTGCACAAGCTAAACCTGCTGGCCCAGCACCGACGACGGCAATGGTTTTGGTTGCTTGAGCTGGTTGCACAACAATTTCAGTTTCGTAACAAGCGCGAGGGTTCACCAAGCAGCTCGCTCGTTTGCCTTTGAATACGTTATCAAGACACGCTTGGTTACAACCGATACAGGTGTTAATGAACTGCGCTTGGTCTTGAGCGGCTTTATTAACAAAGTCAGGGTCAGCCAAGAATGGACGAGCCATTGATACCATGTCGGCCTGTCCTGAACTGAGGATACGTTCGGCCTCTTCTGGCGTGTTGATTCGGTTACACGTCACCACTGGGATCGACACGTATGGTTTTACTTTTTCCGTCACCCAAGAGAATGCCCCTCTTGGAACTTGTGTCGCAATAGTTGGGACACGAGCTTCATGCCAACCAATACCGGTATTAATAATGGTCACGCCCGCTTCTTCTAGCTTCTGAGCCAGAAGTACAACATCTTCGAATGTGCTGCCTTGCTCAACCAAATCCAGCATCGATAAGCGGAAAATAATGATGAAATCTTTACCCACCGCTTCGCGAATCGATTTAACGATCTCTAGTGGGAAACGCATACGCTTCTCGTAAGAACCGCCCCATTCGTCATAACGCATGTTGGTACGTTTACAGATAAATTGGTTAATCAAGTAACCTTCGGAGCCCATGATCTCTATGCCGTCATAGCCAGCAACCTGAGCTAGCTCTGCACTGTTGGCAAAAGCACCGATGGTCTTTTTAATTTGACGAGGGCTCATCTCACTCGGTGCAAACTTAGCGATTGGCGCTTTGATGCCCGAAGCACTTTGCGCGAATGGGTGCATGGCATAGCGGCCAGCATGTAGCAACTGAAGGGCAATCTTACCGCCGTGCTTATGCACGGCCTCGGTAACAACTTGGTGAGCTTTAGCGTGCTTAACTTTACTGAACTCAGCACTAAATGGGGTCAATCTGCCACGTAAATTAGGAGAGAAACCACCGGTAACAATAAGGCCAACGCCTCCTTTTGCTCGCTCTTCATAAAACGCGGCAAGCTTGTGGAGGCCTTCTTTATTTTCTTCTAAACCCGTGTGCATTGATCCCATCAATACACGGTTACGTAACTGAGTAAATCCAAGATCGAGTGGTTCGAGTAAATGTGGGTACATGGCAGACATCACTTCTATTATTATATCCTTGTGGTCAGACCACAATATAACTCAATCACCAAAAGTTCAAACAACTGTTTACATTTTTGTAACACCGATCATAATGCAGGACGTATTAATCGTTCAGAAACCCCTAATATGACTACACTTAATGAGAATATATATCGATTAGCAATTCTTGGTGTAGTTTGAGCTAGGGAATTATCGTAGGATATCAAGCAGTTCATATTATTGAGATTAATGGTACTACAGCTTGTTAAAGCGACGTGATCTCACTGCGGAGACAGAATGAAAAAAATATTCAAATTTATAGGCATGATCTTTAAAGGGATTTGGAAGCTCATCACGTTTGTGCGTCTTGCGCTGGTTAACCTTTTCTTTTTACTCAGTATCGCCATCATCTACTTTGTATACTTCCACTCAGACACAACTCAACCCACTGTTCCACAGGAATCGGCTTTAGTGCTTAACCTGTCTGGTCCTATCGTGGAGCAAAGTCGCTATATCAATCCGATGGATTCAGTCACGGGTTCACTGCTTGGCAAAGACCTTCCAAAAGAGAACGTCCTGTTTGATATTGTTGAAACGATTCGCTACGCCAAAGACGATGACAAGGTAACTGGTATCGTTTTAGCACTCAAAGAACTGCCAGAAACCAATCTGACCAAGCTTCGCTACATTGCTAAAGCGCTCAACGAGTTCAAAGCAACTGGCAAACCAATTTATGCGGTGGGTGACTTTTACAACCAAAGCCAATACTACCTAGCCAGCTACGCAACTAAAGTCTTCCTATCACCAGATGGTGGGGTTCTTCTTAAAGGCTACAGTGCTTACTCGCTATTCTACAAAACTCTATTAGAGAAGCTTGACGTAAATACACATGTATTCCGCGTCGGTACTTATAAGTCTGCAATCGAACCTTTCATTCGCGACGATATGTCAGACGCAGCGAAAGAGTCAGCTTCTCGTTGGTTGGGTCAACTGTGGGGAGCATACGTTGATGACGTAAGCAACAACCGCCAGATCGATGCTAAAACCTTGAACCCAAGCATGGACTCTTTCTTAAAAGACCTTGAGTCGGTTGATGGCGATATCGCAAAACTGGCAGAGAAGCTTGGTTTAGTTGACGAACTGGCAACTCGCCAACAAGTTCGTCTAGAGCTCGCAGACGTCTTCGGCAGTGACGGTCAAGACAGCTATAACGCGTTGGGGTACTACGAGTACCGTACAACCATGCTTCCTGACCTAACAAGTGAATCGCACGATGTCGCTGTAATTGTCGCTAGCGGCGCAATTATGGATGGCAAGCAGCCACGTGGCACCGTTGGTGGTGATACCACGGCCGCCCTACTTCGCCAAGCGCGCAACGACGACAAAGTAAAAGCGGTTGTACTTCGTGTAGACAGTCCAGGTGGTAGCGCATTTGCTTCAGAAGTTATCCGCAATGAAATAGAAGCGATCAAGCAAGCTGGTAAACCTGTTGTGGTTTCTATGTCTAGCCTGGCTGCTTCTGGTGGTTATTGGATCTCGATGGGCGCAGACAAGATTTTGGCTCAACCAACCACACTAACAGGCTCGATCGGTATCTTCAGTGTTATCACGACCTTTGAGAAAGGCTTGAACGATATCGGCGTTTACACCGATGGCGTTGGCACCTCACCTTTCTCAGGTCTTGGTATTACAACAGGGCTTAGCGAAGGCGCGAAAGACGCGTTCCAAATGGGCATTGAAAACGGATACCGCCGATTCATCAGCCTAGTTGGAGAAAATCGCGGTCTGGAAGTCGATGCTGTCGACAAGATTGCTCAAGGTCGAGTATGGACAGGCCAAGATGCAATCGAGAAAGGTCTAGTCGATGAAATTGGTGATTTTGATGATGCGATTACAGCTGCGGCTTCACTTGCAGAGCTTGAGACCTACAACATTTACTGGGTAGAAGAGCCTCTTTCAGCCACTGAACTATTTATTCAAGAATTTATGAACCAAGTTCAGATGTCGATAGGCCTTGATATTCAGTCAATGATTCCAAGCAGTT
The DNA here is from genome assembly GCF_041439605.1 of Vibrio sp. 1F169. Taxonomy (NCBI): domain Bacteria; kingdom Pseudomonadati; phylum Pseudomonadota; class Gammaproteobacteria; order Vibrionales; family Vibrionaceae; genus Vibrio; species Vibrio sp. 1F169. The sequence goes on from NZ_JBGOOI010000002.1 coordinate 123,596, forward strand.
TACAGCCTGTTACTCAACAGTTAGCTCAAGATAGCCAACTGTTAGGTAACTTTAACGACCCACAAGGTCGATATGCTTTTTGCTTAAACTGCCAAGTTCAATAAGATAAGCTCAACGCTTTGTTATCAAGAGGCGCCTCTGTGTGAGGCGCCTCTTTTTATTGCATGATAATTCGCTATAATCGCCCCCCTGTTCCCTATATCACACTAAGTATTAATCGCCATGGAAAGAAAACACATCTATATCGCGTATACCGGCGGCACAATTGGCATGCAGAAGTCTTTGGACCACGGCTATGTCCCAGTCGCAGGTTTTATGGATAAGCAGCTAGCTGGCATGCCTGAATTCCATCGCCCAGAAATGCCTGAGTACACCATTCATGAATACTCTCCATTAATGGACTCTTCAGATATGACGCCACTTGATTGGCAGACTATCGCTGATGATATTCGCGCGAACTACGATAAGTACGATGGTTTCGTTATCCTGCACGGTACAGACACTATGGCTTACACCGCCTCAGCTCTGTCATTCATGTTAGAAAACCTCGGCAAACCTGTGATTGTTACGGGCTCTCAGATCCCATTAGCAGAATTACGTTCAGACGGACAAGCAAACCTGCTTAATGCTCTGCACATTGCAGCGAACTACCCGATCAACGAAGTGACACTGTTCTTCAACAACAAGTTGATGCGCGGTAACCGCAGTACAAAATCACACGCTGATGGCTTCAATGCGTTTACCTCCCCAAACCTAACTCCATTGCTAGAAGCGGGTATCAATATCCAGATCAGCAATAACGTTAAGGTAAACGAACAACCTGAAGGTGCTTTCAAGGTTCATAACATTACTCCGCAACCCATCGGTGTCATTACAATGTACCCAGGAATCTCGCATGAAGTGATTCGCAACACGCTACTACAGCCTGTAAATGCAATGATTCTGCTTACTTTTGGTGTTGGTAACGCACCGCAAAATCAAGAGCTACTTCAACACTTAAAAGATGCCTCAGAACGAGGTGTGATTGTGGTGAACCTAACTCAGTGTTTGGCAGGTAAAGTCAACATGGGTGGTTACGCGACGGGTTGTGCATTAGCAGAATCGGGCGTTATCAGTGGTTACGATATGACACCAGAAGCAGCACTGGCGAAATTACATTATCTATTGAGCCAAGATTTAAGCTACGAAGAAGTGAAGGCTCAAATGCAACAAGTGTTACGCGGTGAGATGAGCTTATAAGCCTATCCTGCGATTCGTTTAGCCGAGGGCTTACCTTTAATCAAGCCCCTCACGTAAACCTGAACTAAATCGTATTATTGTTTATAAATAAACAGCTTAACAGTCAAAAAGGGGTGGCACAGTGCCACCCCTTTGTTGTAATTTAAGCCTAATGATTAGGATTAACTCTAACAATATCTTCTTGGTCGGACTTAAACTGCTTCTTTAGTTCAGACTTTGATTTAAAGCTAATTTCTCCGCCAGCTGCAATTGTCATATGTTGAGCTTCAGAGTTATGTTTCGATTGATACAACATAACTGCCTGCATACACGAGTCGCGCTGTTCTTTAGAGAGCGCCGTTCCTTCTGGCCATTTCCCCGTTTCAACTGCGTAGTTTAAACGTTCGTAGACCTCGGGGGTCATTGCGCTAAGAAGTTGTTCTGCATCCATGGTAAGGCCTTAGTTTTAACAATTTTCACCAGAAAATAACCCGTATCAGAATTGAGTCAAGAACCTGACTGAAAATAAGTGTATTTGATCACAAGTGAAGGAATATGAAAATTATGAAATGGTTGGTACTAAGCCTATTGCCTTTCACTCTGGTTGGGTGTTTTGACGGGAACAAAAATACCGCTCAATTGTGCGAAAGCAACCCGTGGCTTCAGTGTGAAAAGTTAAATATGAACGACGGACAGTGCCGTGTCGCACGTACCGACCTCGTCTGGCATCGATTTGAAGCAAAAGAAAACCCCAGCGATACCAATAAGATTAAAGAGTTCGAATTAGTCTCTGCCTACAAAAAGTGTTTAGAACTTGCAGCACAAATTGAAACGATTGATCAATCCAAACTTCAAGAACGTCGCTTCATCTCCTTAATGAATAGTATCGAAGAGTCTGAGCGTATTGTTGATGAACTCTCGCGATCAAATACCCCGGAAACGCTTTATTTTATGTGGTCACAAACTGGGGATACCAACGCAAGACGCAGTTTCCTGCAATTAGAAGGGACAGAAGCATTAAACACAGCAGAGATGCAATATGCGCTAGCCACTTTTTATACTACCCGTGACCATGAAAAGACGCTTAAGCTACTCAACAATGCGTTAACGCTTTCTAATGGTTCGAAGGTCAACACCGAGATCTTCAAATCGATGGCGAGCATCAACCACAGCCTTGGGCATATGGAAAAGGCGTACGTGTGGGCCATGGTAGCGAAAGAGTTTGATGTACCTATTGCTTCGGAAGCAGAACTTACCGTGTTGTACCGTTTCGATGAGTCAACATACGAACAACTGAATCAAGACGCGGACAATATAGTAGAAGCTATTGAAGATGAGGTTTACAGCTCTTCAATCGTCCCTCGTTACTGATCGCACTGTTCTCGTTTTCTAGTCCAAACGTTCTATTCACGAGCCTTCAAAAAAACAGCTACCATGATGGTAGCTGTTTTCGTTTGTGCTAGAAATAACTCTGAAATACTGAGCTACTGGGCGGTTCAGTACCACTCAATCAACAAATACGCCTGTAAGGATTAGACAATTGTGACAAGTTATTTGGTAGTTTCGTCATTTTTGTTGAAAATTAACGACACAGAATTAACACAGAACCGTTCACCGGTTGTCTTCGGACCATCAGGAAAAACGTGACCTAAATGGCTATCACAAGCGGTACAACGGATCTCTACACGCTTCATTCCGTGACTTAGATCTTCTATATAGCGCACTGCTTCATCATTCACTGGGGCATCAAAGCTTGGCCAACCGCACCCTGAATCATATTTGTTATCCGACAGAAACAAAGGGCTTTCACAGCATGTGCAGCTATAGACACCCGTCTTATGGTTGTGCAGTAACTTACCGCTATATGGGGCTTCGGTACCACGTTGACGACACACAGAAAATTCATCGTCCGTTAGGCGTTCACGCCAGTATTCATCAGGCTTTATCATATTTCCTCCCTTTTGAATCACGTTAATATCTCTCCACATTATCAGTTATTATATTTACTTTTTTCTATAAAGGCTTGCATATGAGTCGTTTTGTAGCACATACTTTCTCACCAGGAAACATTGTACATATACACTCATAAGTGAATCATCATTTAGAGGTATTTTACCCAACTGGAAGGGTACAGAGCCACTCGCAATGGTCAATTTTCAACCACTTACACCCAATTGTTAAGAAAAGCGTCGCTTTTTTTTGACATTAAACAAGTTAAGTCGGATTATCTATTGCAGATGTATACTGGATTCTGTAATTTTACTACCAGTTATCTTTAATCAGAAATTAAGTTGTGGAGCAACTACAATGACTATCAAAGTAGGTATTAACGGTTTTGGCCGTATCGGCCGTTTCGTATTCCGCGCAGCTCAAGAGCGTGCAGACATCGAAGTAGTAGGTATTAACGATCTAATCGACGTAGAGTACATGGCATACATGCTTAAGTACGACTCAACTCACGGCCGTTTCAACGGTACTGTTGAAGTTGAAGGCGGTAACCTAATCGTTAACGGTAAAACTGTACGTGTTACAGCTGAGCGTAACCCAGAAGACCTTAAGTGGGATGCTATCGAAGTAGACGTAGTTGCTGAAGCAACTGGTCTTTTCCTAACTGACGAGACTGCACGTAAGCACATCACTGCTGGCGCTAAGAAAGTAGTTCTTACTGGTCCTTCTAAAGATGCAACTCCAATGTTCGTAATGGGCGTTAACCAAGCATCTTACGCTGGTCAAGACATCGTTTCTAACGCTTCTTGTACTACTAACTGTCTTGCACCTATCGCTAAAGTACTTAACGATAAGTGGGGCATTGAGTCTGGTCTTATGACTACAGTTCACGCTACTACAGCAACTCAAAAAACTGTAGATGGCCCTTCTGCTAAAGACTGGCGCGGTGGCCGTGGTGCTTCTCAAAACATCATCCCATCTTCAACTGGTGCTGCTAAAGCTGTAGGCGTTGTTCTTCCAGAACTAAACGGCCTTCTAACTGGTATGGCTTTCCGTGTACCAACTGCTAACGTATCTGTAGTTGACCTAACTGTTAACCTAAAAGAAGCTGCATCTTACGAAGAAATTTGTGCTGCAATGAAAGAAGCTTCTGAAGGCGAAATGGCTGGCGTTCTTGGTTACACTGAAGACCAAGTAGTATCACAAGATTTCATCGGTGAAGTTCAAACTTCAGTATTCGATGCTAAAGCTGGTGTTGCTCTAACTGACAAATTCGTTAAAGTTGTATCTTGGTACGACAACGAAATCGGTTACTCAAACAAAGTTCTAGACCTAATCGCTCACATCTCTAAGTAATTTCTTTTTAGAAATAGCTTTAGATAAGCATTAGCGAAGACTGTTTTGAGCAGACTTTGAAAAAGGCGACCTTAGTGTCGCCTTTTTAATACCTGCTATCTTTTAAACCGCGCCTGTCTAAGCTCATCAAGATAGCCCAAACGTAAAATTCAATTCTAATACTGACTCTGCTTGTCACTCATAAAATCACAAGCACCCTAGTTCTAGTCAGCATTTGAATTCAATTTCCTTAGAAGGATCATGTAATGGATTTATCTACTCTACCTGCACTGGCGGTACTTTCTGACAACGTCACTATCGTTGAGCACGAAGGTGTAAAACTAGTTCGTGTTATCCACGATAAAGCAAACGCAGCGATTTCGTTGTTTGGTGGTCATGTCGTGTCATTCCAACCGCAAGGTCAAGAAGACCTAATTTGGATGAGCCAACAAGCTAAATTCGATGGCAAAACGGCTCTGCGTGGTGGTATTCCAGTATGTTGGCCTTGGTTTGGTCGCATTGCAGCCCCAGCACATGGTTTTGCACGTTCAAGCGAATGGCAATTGGTTGAGCACCGTGAAAGCGAAGCTGGCGTGATTGTTAGCTTAGGTCTGAAGCCAAGCGAAGAGACGCTAGCAGTATGGCCTCATCAGTTTGATGCACGTTTGAATGTTGAGATCGGCGAGCAGCTAAAAGTAACGCTGGACGTGAAGAACACTGATTCTCAGCCATGGACTTTCTCTGGTGCACTGCACACTTACCTAAACGTTGGCGATATTCACAACACAACCACAACGGGTATGGGTGCTGAGTACATTGATAGCCTACAAGGTGGCAAGATCTGCCAAGGTGGTGCTGAACTGGTACTGACTGACACGATTGACCGCGTTTACACGCAACCAGAAGCGCAAATCTTTGTTGCTGACAAAAAGCTGGATCGCACGCTAACGGTTGAAAACCACGGTCATAACTCCGCAGTACTGTGGAACCCGTGGGCGGAAGGGGCTGCAGGTATGGGCGACATGCAAGACGACGGTTACCTAACCATGATGTGTGTCGAGTCAACACTGCACGCACCAAGCCTAGAAGCAGGCAAAACGTTACAGCCTGGTGAAAGCCACCAGCTGATTACGGTAATTTCTTCGAAATAAGCTTAAAGCTAGGCCAATTAGATACGAAAATGCAGCCCATGAGCTGCATTTTTATTGCCCTAACCATTTCTATCTCTATTTCTATCTCTATTCCCATGACCAGTTTGCAAGTTAACGCAGACAAAGCTTACCTACTCAGATTTAATACATTCCAAATTTCATATCTCATACACCATAATTTATAAATATAACTATCAATTCATTAATTCTTATCAATTACTGCCTATGAATAAGTTCTTATGATAGGAGGCTCAATAACAAACTTATCTAAAACCACTGAACAACACCTCAATGAAGACAGGATAATGAATTCATGTTCGAGAAATACAAAAATCAAAGTGTTGGCTTCCAACTTAAGTTGGTCATTTTGCTGTGCTTACTTATCGCCTTTGGCTCTATCGCAACGCTCGTGTATCGCAATGCCTCACAAGTATTATTAGACAACACGTTAAGGGAACACCAATCCAAAGTAGAAGCGATGGCCAAAACCATATCTGGCCAATTCGATGCCTACCTGCATACCGCCAAAGTTTTAGAATCCACCTTTCGTAACGGTTACCTAGCAGGTGTTTATGTTGAGAATTACGACGTGGAGTTCAACGGTCATTCCATTCCTAACCTGACTCAATATGGTGAGAGCCTAATCAACGACACTAAACTCGTTGATAGCTTTACTCGCGACACCGGCGCTGTAGCAACCCTATTTGCCCCATTTGGCGATGACTTTATTCGCGTGTCTACTTCTCTTAAAAAACCGTCAGGGGAACGTGTTGTTGCCACAACGTTAGGCAAGGATCATCCTGGCTATAACAAACTCAAAAATGGCGAAGCTTATTACGCGCAAGTGAAGCTCTTCGGCCAACGCTACATTACCTACTACGCGCCTTTAACGAATGCACAAGGCAAAGTTAACGGTGTCTCTTTCATTGGTCTACCCGTAGAAGAAGCGACACAAAACCTGTTCGAGTCATTGCGTTCTGTCTCATGGGGCGATACTGGCTATACCATCATCGTTGACAATGAAGAAGAGCATCAAGGCCAGTACTTACTGCACCCTACTAATGCTGGAGGTGATAAATCTATTGTGGATGTTGCCGACTACGACGGTAACAAACCTTTCTATCAGCTCTTTGAGCAGCCATCCGGCTTGATTCTCTACCCTTTTGAGTATCAAGGAACAGTGGGCGAAAAATACCTCGTCTATACCGAAGTCCCGGGGTGGAATTGGAAACTACTTGGCGGCACATTTATTAATGAAGTCACTAAAGGCAGCGACGAACTGCTGAAACTTATCGCGATAATCGCGACCTTGATTGCCGCCGCTACCATCGTCGTATTAACGCTCGTATTGAACCGTACGTTGACGCCGTTAACGACTTTAAACGAATACATGATGCGCTTAGGAAAAGGCGAAGTCAGCTTACATATTCCAAACAACGGCAAACAGACTAAGAATGAAATCAGCAACCTAAATACCGGCGTTGCGAATATGGCTGCTCAATTGAATACACTCGTTGGAGAAATTCGTACGACCAGTGATCAAGTACAAAACAGCTCTAGCAGTGTGTCACAGGATGCTAGCCACAATCTGAGCCAATCTGACCGCCAGCAAGCACAGGTTGAGCAAGTCGTTACCGCTATTGAAGAGATGGCTACCTCGGCAGAATCTGTAGCGCAGCAAGTGAATAGCATTGCTGAAAATGTTCGCCTTGCAAATGAAGACAGCCAGAAAGGTTTAGAAGTCGTTGAAGGTGTGTGTATTGATGTTGCCCAGCTAAATGATCAATTAGACAAATCAGCATCGGCCATCGAGCAAGTGAGTTCTGATAGCGAAAGCATTCAAACCGTCACCAAGATGATTGATGACATCGCAGAACAAACCAACTTACTTGCGTTGAACGCTGCAATAGAAGCCGCGCGAGCGGGGGATCAGGGTCGTGGTTTTGCCGTGGTCGCTGACGAAGTAAGAACATTGGCTCATCGTACACAAACGTCAGTACAAGACGTAGTGAGCATCATCGAGAAGTTGAAATCTTCAACTAACAATGCCGTGAACCTGATGACACAAAGCCAATCGAATGCCAACCAAGTACTTGATAAAGCGCAAGAAGCAGGCACAGCCCTAGAGTCGATTGCCTCTCAAGTTGAATCTATTGCCTCTCAAGCTGAAACCATTGCTGCGACATCAGAAGAGCAAGCTCAGGTTTCTCAAGAAATAGCAGCGAACGCGCATGCGATCAGCGATTTGAACCAGCAAAGCCGTGAAACCAGCGCTAAGACTTCTCACAGTGCTGATGAACTTCAAAAACAAGCTGAGTCGTTAAAGAACCAAGTTAACTTCTTTAGCTAAAAACCGAGTTCACTGTTTCTATCAGTGACTTGCTCATAACCAATAGAGCCAACCATACGTTGGCTCTATCTCTTCACTGACAGCCTCTGTATCTTCACTAATTGCCGTAAACCAAGACAGCTGCGTTTATTCTAGCGCCCCACTATGCTTCCTGTTAAAATTTTGGACTTGAAATTTCTACCTCGAGTTCGCAATGACTTACCAATGCCCTTTGTGTCACCAACCTTTATCTCAAAACGATCGTACGTTTAAGTGTGAAAAGAACCATCAGTTCGACCTAGCGAAAGAAGGCTATGTTAATTTGATGCCAGCACACCACAAACGCTCAAAAGATCCAGGTGACAACAAAGAGATGATGCAGGCTCGTCGCCGCTTCCTTGAAGGCAACCACTACGATCCAATGCGCCAAGCCGTTGTTGGTTTATGCGCTAGCTATCTGCCAGAAACAACCCCTAGCCTATTAGATATCGGTTGTGGTGAAGGTTATTACACCAATGAAATTGCGGTAAACCTTCACGAAAAGAATGGCGCTACTTTTGGTCTCGATATCTCTAAAATTGCTATCAAATATGCCGCTAAACGCTATCCAGCGGTCGACTTCTCAGTCGCTTCGAGCCATCGCCTACCCTTTTCTGAAAACAGCTTAGACGGCATTCTACGCATTTACGCGCCTTGTAAGGCAGAAGAGCTGCAACGCACCATCAAAGACAATGGTGTGGTGATCACCGTGACCCCTGCTAGCCGACACCTTTATCAGCTGCGTGATGCGATTTATGATGGCGTTCGTTTGCACGATGAAGATCCAGAGATGATCGAAGGTTTTACTCTTGAGCACCAAGAGCAACTAAACTATATGATGGAACTATCGGGGTCAGACGCATTCGACCTGCTACAGATGACGCCGTTTGCTTGGAAAGCGAGTGAAGAATTTAAACAACAACTCACCGATTCAAAGCAATTCAACTGTGAAGCTGACTTTATGCTACGAGTGTACCGCAAACAACTTTAATTGATATTGATTATCGTTTGCATTGAAATCTCATCTTGCCTCCTTTAGTATGCGTGTTCTTCAAGGAGGCATTTCATGCAACGTATTATTCTTATCGGATTAGCTACCCTGCTCACTGCTTGTACTAATCAACCTTCAAATAGCACTTCTCAACAAGTGGCTAACACGCAAACGGAAAACGTTTCCACATTCTATGACTACCAGTTTGCTTCTCCACAAGGAGAAACGCTGTCTCTCGATGCATTACCTAAACAGCTGATTGACGCTGATGTGGTTCTTATTGGCGAATGGCACACTCACTCGGCAATCCATCGCTTCCAAACCGATTTCTTAAAAGCACGTCGCAACGCGACATCAAACATCGCGCTTTCAATGGAACAATTCACTCGAGAACATCAGGACACATTAAACCAATATCTCAATGATGAAATTGGCGAACAAATTCTTATGTCTCAAGCGGCTGCTTGGCCAAACTACGAAAGTGATTATCGCGCTTTAGTTGAGTTCGCTAAAACCAATGACGTCGATATCATCGCGGCAAACGCACCAAAACCCTTCGTACAATGCATTGGCCGTAAGGGATTAGCCTATCTAGATCAGCTAACGACGGAACAACGTCAATGGATTGCTTCAGAAGTGGATACCGGCGATAGCCCTTACAAAGAAAAGTTCATGGCTTCAATGCATCAAGGCACACCAGAGCAAACAGAAAAACAATTTTCTGCTCAAGTAACGTGGGACGAAACTATGGCTGAATCGATTGTAGATTACCTAGCATCGAACCCTGAACAACAGGTGATCCATGTAGCGGGTAAATTCCACACCGAAGGTGGTTTAGGCACTGCAGCATCAATTCTACGTCGTAACCCTGATTTGAAAATTGCCATCATCAGCCCAGTTAAAGAAATCTCAGCGGATAGCAGTGACTATCAGCTAAAGGTGCTCTCTCCACCCGCTCGCTTTGTTAAAAAAGAGAACAGAATGAAGGCATACAAACACCTATCTAAGCGCGGCGCTAGCCTAGAGTGCGACTAAACCATTCTTATCCATTCTTATAAGAGAACGAAACGATGGGCTAATTCTAGATAACTAGCCCATCGACAGAGCTTCATTGGCTCCTATCATCCACTCTAACCCTATATAACATTCAAATTCCTTATCGGCACAAGATTTGCTTAATAACTAGACGGTTTGACTCAGCAGACGAAAAAACAATGTGCGAATAAAAAAACATCACCACGGTGATTAAACGCACAAGTTTTTCACACTTCTGCCGATACTATATTTAAGGATAGGTAAGGAGAGCGATATGACACCAGTAGGAACGAGTAATACTCAGCTGTATTCACCTGCGAAAATGAATGCACAAGCTAAAAGCACTGAAGCTGAAAAGCCTGCGCCGCTTAAGGTTGAGCAAAATACCGTGAAGCTTTCTGATGAAGGCAAAGCCCTATTATCTGCCCTTAAACAAATCGATAAAGAAGCTAAGAAAGTCGAAGCTGAAAACGCGACCGTTACCGATAAGGTTGAGTCATTTGCTCATGGCGCTCTAGGTATGGATCACCCAGATAAGATTGAAGAAGAAGACGATGGTTCTTATTCAGCAGGGCAATACTTATCCGCAGCGGCAACCGTTGGTGGCATTCTACTTGCCTTAATCTAACTTTCCCCTCTGTTACTGCACTTTCCTCTCTGCATTAAAGCGATTTGTCGTCACGACAACAGACCCGATTTGGTCTAAAAAACGAGTTCATTCCATAATTCCGCTCTCATTTTAATGGAATAATACTCGTGAAAAACACTTTTGAGCTTATTGATAAGCCTACTTTCTTTGGTGCGATTGCACTCCTACTCACGATAGTTTTCCCGCTCATTTTGTTCCCTGCACAGGGCGCAGACTGGATTGCGGTTGCGAAAACATTCATGACGGACCAACTTGGATTTTTATATCTTGCGCTAGGCCTCGCTGCCTGTGCATTTATGGTTTACGTTGTGTTCAGTGATATGGGACAAATTAAACTGGGCGAAGCTGATGAAGAGCCTGAATTCAAAACAGCATCATGGGCTGCAATGCTATTTTGTGGCGGTATCGGTGCAAGTATCTTGTACTGGGGCTGTATTGAGTGGGCTTACTACTACCAATCACCGCCTTTCCAACTAGAGCCGGGCAGTGAAGAAGCGGTTCGTTGGGCTGCAACTTACGGTTTGTTCCACTGGGGACCAATCGCGTGGTCTATCTACCTGATCCCTGCGATTCCTATCGCTTACTTCTTCTATGTACGTAAACAGCCAGTTCTAAAGATCTCTAGTGCGTTAATGCCTGTTCTTGGTGAACACCGCAGTAAAGGCGTACCAGGGAAAATCGTCGATATCCTATTCATTTTCGGTCTATTAGGCGGCGCTGCAACAACGTTAGGTTTAGCTGCACCTCTAATCACTGAAGGTCTGAATCACCTATTTGGTCTACCTAAAAATAACCTAACGCAAGTGATGGTGCTTTTAGTGTGTACTGCGATTTTTGCTTACTCATCTTATGCTGGATTAGAAAAAGGCATCAAGATCCTAAGTAACATCAACTTCTGGGGTGCAATGGGTCTGTTAGCTTTCGTTCTGATCGCAGGTCCAACAATCTTCATGCTAGAAACAGGCTTAGACTCTATTGGTCGTCTACTGTCTAACTTCTTCGTGATGGCAACGTGGGCTGAACCATTTGGTGGTTACGGTACCTTTGAGAACACGCACTTCCCACAAGACTGGACCATTTTCTACTGGGCATGGTGGCTAGTATTTGCACCAAGTATGGGCCTGTTTGTTGCGCGTATCTCTCGCGGAAGAACCATCAAACAAATGGTGTCAGGTTCAATTTTCTTTGGCTCTCTAGGTTGTTTCTTGTTTTTCATGATCTTAGGTAACTATGGCCTATCACTGCAACTTTCTGGTGAACTGGATGTAGTAGCGATTTTGAATGCAGAAGGCGCTACCAAAGCTATCTTCTCGATGCTTGCGCAACTGCCAATGAGTACACTAGTTATCGCGGTATTTACGCTGCTGTGTATTATTTTCACTGCAACGACATTTGACTCAATCTCATACATCCTAGCGTCTGTTGTGCAAAACAACGTGACCGAAGAGCCAATGCGTTGGAACCGTATGTTCTGGGCATTCACACTGTCGTTCTTGCCAACGATTCTGATGTTCTTGGGTGGACTAAGTACGCTACAAACGGCAGCAATAGTTGGTGGCTTACCGCTACTGGTGATCTCTGTGATGCTGATGATTTCAGCGGTTCGTGCAACGAGCCTCGACCTACGCCATCAAGACGCGTACATCGAGCCAACGATCAACATCGAAGAACTACCAGATATGGACCCTTGGTCTGCAGAAGGTATGGCGCTGGCTCAATTTGAGAAAGAAAAAGATGCTGCGCAAGAGGCCGCAGAACTTGAGCGAGTCGCTTACACAGAACTTGCCGCAGTGAAGAAAGAAATTCGCGCTTATGTGTTAGAACAAGGTTCACAAATGGAAACTCACGACTTACCAGAGAACCTACAACAAGCACTTGAGCAGGCCGAGAGTAATCTTAGTGCCGCACAAGCGAAAAAAATCGAGTTATCTGAGCAAGCTCAGAATGCTCGTATCACGTTCAACCAGGTGGTTGCAGACTTACCGCTTGCTTGACATTAGCCATGACGCAGTCCATTGATTTGGACCCTCCTAAATACGACAAAGGCTCACAGAAATGTGAGCCTTTTTTTATGCTTTTCAAAAAATTGGAGTTATTGCTCAATTTCACATTGATGAAATAAATATGAAACGACTTTGACACAAATCGATGTTCTAATCATCCCGCTTATATAAAAAGGGATAACCAATGAAGCACATTATAAAACCAATCATTGCCGCAGTGGCAACCTCAACACTTTCATTCAACGTACTTTCAGCAGAAATCAAAAACGTCATTCTGATGATTGGCGATGGAATGGGACCTCAACAAGTTGGCCTGTTAGAAACCTACGCAAACCAAGCACCAAACTCGATCTATAAAGGGAACAAAACCGCCCTTTATCAACTTGCTCAAGAAGGGGTTATTGGTTCATCCCTGACTCACCCAGAAGATGCAATTGTGGTCGATTCTGCTTGTTCAGCCACCATGCTTGCAACCGGTATCTACAGTGGTTCAGAAGTGATTGGCATTGATTCTCAGGGTAATCATGTTGAGACGGTTCTTGAGAAAGCTAAAAAGGCAGGTAAAGCAACGGGACTCGTGTCCGATACACGCTTAACTCACGCCACGCCTGCTGCATTTGCTGCTCACCAACCTCACCGTTCGCTAGAAAACCAAATTGCTAACGACATGCTAGAAACTGGTGTTGATGTAATGCTTTCGGGAGGGCTACGTCATTGGATCCCTAAATCGACCAACGACAAAGGTGAAACCTATAAGCAACTTGAAAAACTGACTCAAGGTGATGTTTACCTAAAATCAAAACGTAAAGACGACCGTAACCTTCTTGCAGAGGCAGAGAAAGACGGCTACCAACTGGCATTTAACCGCAGCATGTTAGAAGATGCTAAAAGCGATAAGCTACTTGGCCTGTTCGCCTACTCAGGCATGGATGACGGCATCGCTTACAGCAACAAGGAAAAAAGTGACGAACGAACTCAGCCAAGCCTGAAAGAGATGACACAAAAAGCGCTCAACATCCTATCCAAAGATGAAGACGGCTTTTTCCTAATGGTCGAAGGTGGCCAAATAGATTGGGCAGGCCACAGTAACGATGCTGGCACTATGCTGCATGAACTGCTCAAGTTTGATGAAGCGATCCAAACTGTGTATGAATGGGCAAAAGATCGTGAAGACACGATCGTGATTGTGACCGCAGACCACGAAACAGGATCTTTTGGCTTCAGCTACTCTTCTAACGACCTACCAAAACCACAAAAACGTTCTGGTGAAGCCTTCGCCGACCGCGACTATGCACCTAACTTCAACTTTGGCGCATTCGATATTCTTGATGGTTTATATAATCAAAAGCAAAGCTACTACGGCATGATCAGCGAATTTCAGAAGCTGGATAAAGCGCAGCAAACACCTGAAAAACTGGCTGAGATCGTCAACAAGAATAGTGAGTTCCCTATTACAGCTGAACAAGCGAAAAACGTATTAGCGAGTAAGCCGAACCCATACCGATTGGCTCAACACAAATACTTATCGGCAGAAGAAGTGCCTGCTATCAACGATTTCGATGCATTCTTCCCTTATAACGACCGCGGAAACTTGCTTGCTCGTGAACAGGCAACAAGTCAAAACATCGTTTGGGGTACAGGTACACATACTCACACACCAGTGAACGTGTTTGCTTGGGGCCCAGCAGAGAAAATACTGCCCGTTTCAAAAATCATGCACCACTCAGAACTGGGTGAGTACATTAAACAACAAGTAAACTAGCCTGAATCTTTTTTACTCGTTTTACTTAGCGCCCTACGGGGCGTTTTTTGTTTTAAGCCTTTAAGTTAAGTAATTAAGTAATTAAGTAATTAAGTAAATTTAGGCGACGCCAAATAGCAAAACAGCCGCTCAAGAGCGGCTGTTTTTAGAATAACTAGCGATTTGGGTGATTCAAGATGTGGTCTTCCCAATCGACAACATCGATTTCGTATACCACTTTGTTACGAACACTTTCACCTGCAGCATGCATCTCTGATTTAGAACCCGTAATCAATGGGTGCCACTCAGGAATCGGCTTAGATTCAGATAGAAGACGGTAAGCACAAGTATCTGGTAGCCAGTGAAACTCATCGATTTTGTCACGAGTCAACTTCAAACACTCTTCACCTGAAGTGAATCGGTTCGGGTAATCTTTACACGAACATGTTTTGTCGTTTAACCAGCTACACGCCACATTAGTGTAGTAAACTTCATCGCTATCTTCATCCATTAGTTTATGTAGGCAACACTTACCACAACCGTCACACAGTGATTCCCACTCGTTCTCGGTCATTTGCTCTAGTGTCTTTTCTTGCCAAAATGGAATCGTCATAGGATTACTTCTTACTCTTTTACTGGGGTGCGTGTTATACCGCTAGCCGAATATAAGTTCAAGAATAAAATCAGCTAACGCTCTTTCGCTATGCGGTAGAACTTTCTAAATCCGTGAGTATTTGAATAGCTTCGCTTGTCGTAGCCCCACATACCCAGCTTTCAGCTTTAAAGTCAAAACAGACCTGAGGCCTCTCTTTTTTACCAAATAGTTTACATAGGTTATCAACAGTAAGCTGCTTACAACGCTCACCAGACTTCTTTCCATGAGGATGAAGGGGGAATGAAGATGTAATACTAGGCGCTGTACAGCAAGCACCACAATGAAGACGGCATTCCATAATTGGACCTTAAATAGAATCAAAGGAAAGAAGGTGGGCGATTCTATCCTAAAAATGAAATTAGCCAAGTGAAGTTATTTAATATGTACAAAAAAAGCACCTTATAAAAGGTGCTTCCAATTCATCAAAGACAGAATCTACTTTAAAATATCATGTGGCTTTGAAGACAAAAATTGCGGTGTCATTTCTGCTAAAGCCGCTTTATAGCGAGTCGATGACAATAAATCTCTAGCATCTTGCACTGTGAATTTAGCCTTCTGTCCTTGATCAACAATAGGCCCAAGCGCCATAATATGTTGAGCGCTTGCTTTTAGCTTAGGAGAAGTAACAGAAACTGTTTTGTTATTCCCGTCTTTAAATGATGCAATCACTTTCTTTGTATGGCCAGGATCAACTTGGTCACAGTTTGTAATTGGTGGGTGCGTCATAACGCCTGTTGATGATAAAAGTTGAACTACAGGCTTACCTTCTGCTATCGCTTTGATTTGACAATAAGTTGGGCTTTCACCTATCAAATTGTTTGTATTGTTAAACATGTACATAGTCCAGTCACCTGCACCACTACCTTGATCAGCTTTGTCGACATCAACGCGAGTCCAGCTATCTACCGCACCACTAAAGTCTTTTTTGACGACTAAATTTTGTGTGTCCGAAACGGCGTAAACTTTTTTACCTCCAATTTCGTATTGACCCACGTAATCTTGGTTAAACCAATTAAACCAACCTTTCGAATCAATATGCCTTCCACGGTAAGGGCCATCAAACTGGTGAAGACTTGAAAATTTAGTCTTCGTTATATGGACAGATTTACCGGTAGAGTCGAGATCTGTGACTTCATCTGTGATAAAAAACGGTTGTTCAGTAAAGCTAATTGATGTGTTCGGAGAAACACCTTTCGATGATGAGATATTGTAATCTCGGTAAGCGATGACATCGTAAGTATCAACATCCGTACTATTGATTTGCGCCTTACCTTTTACTACCTTAACCGCTTCACCAATCCATTTTCCACCATGTTTATTAAAATAGCCTAAACGAACTGTTTCATCACTAGAGGTTGCATCAACCTTATAAGTTAAGGTTTGAAAATAACCTTGACTGTATGAACGGAAGAATCGCAGTTCATCGCCTTTCTTCGCTAGTGCTAATGCAGCCTTTTCATACTTGTCCGCTGCACACTGTTCTCCGTTTTCCGCACTATATGCCAGAACAGTACCATTGCTATTGATGCGGCAAACATATTGACCAGATAAGGCTTTAGAGTTAATTCGGCTGAGCAAAGCAGTCGCGTCACTACTGCTTACGGAACTGTTTGTCGAGAATTCCCCCAACACCGTATTAAAAGGAACCAGTTGAGCTTGTGAAGCTGCAGGTAATTTAGCTACAGCATAATCTAGGGCTATAAAGTCTACTTTTGCTTTTTGTAAACTTCCTGCCGCATAATTTACCAATTCACGAGCTTGAAAATAACCTTCTAGATTTGGCGACGCATAAACAGAAGTACCAAGAGTGGCAAGGATAATACCTATAGATAATTTCTTCAAAACTTGACTCCTACTACTTCGCTTTAAAATTGCTTGGAGACTCAAATCCTTTACCATCAACGGATAGGAATTTGTAGCCTTTCAATGTTTGAATATCGGCATCACTTACGCCTATGTCCGTATTCAGTTTCTGAGCGCTAGAACCACCACTAGTGGCAGCGCTACCGCCACCGCTGTCACCACCTCCGCATGCAGTGAGTAATAATGTCGTTACTACTAAAATCGCTAACTTTTTCATGAATCGCAGGCTCCAATAAGAATTAATAATATCTTCAACCAGTTTTATTTATTGAACAACACAATAGATCGCACTTTAGTCAGTTTCTGGAGCTTGTCGTTAAACAGTTATGGCATTTCGTTTAAAAATCACTGCAATCTCTGTCGGCTATTTGCTACCCAAAACACTCCCTTTCTGTCGCTTATATGCCCAAGATTTCACAAACTTGCGAAATCTAAACTATCTTGTTGATACTGGTACAGATTAATAAGGATCGTTATGAATAGGTATATTGCAGAAATGTTTGGTACGTTTTGGTTGGTGTTAGGCGGTTGTGGTAGTGCCGTCTTAGCCGCGGCTTTCCCTGATGTGGGAATTGGTCTACTCGGAGTTTCCCTCGCTTTTGGTTTAACCGTTCTCACCATGGCTTTTGCTATTGGCCATATATCCGGCTGTCATCTCAACCCTGCTGTTACTATTGGACTGTGGAGCGGTGGTCGCTTTGATGCCAAAGATGTCGCACCTTATATTATTGCCCAAGTGATTGGCGGTATTATCGCAGGTGGCGTGTTATTTGTGATTGCTTCAGGCCAAGCTGGCTTTGATGCAGCTGCCTCTGGCTTTGCTTCCAATGGTTATGGTGAACACTCACCGGGCGGTTACTCACTTACCGCTGCACTCGTTTGTGAAGTGGTCATGACCATGGTGTTCCTATTCGTGATCATGGGCGCGACAGATTCGAAAGCACCTGCTGGATTTGCTCCTATCGCAATTGGTCTCTGTTTAACCTTAATCCACCTTATCAGTATCCCTGTAACGAACACCTCTGTTAACCCCGCTCGAAGTACCGGCGTGGCTGTATTTGTTGGTGATTGGGCTGTTTCTCAGTTATGGCTATTCTGGATTGCACCGATTATTGGTGCCGTGATTGGCGCAATGATATACAAAGCGGTGAGAGGTTCAGATTAAGCTCAGAGAAGTGTTTTGGAATAGAAACCTTTGAGAACCATAAAAGAAAAAGCCGCTTGGTGATGGTTCACCAAGCGGCTTTTTTAGATTTTATGACGACCGAGTAACGAGTGTGAAAGCGTGGTGCCATCCACTAGCTCGAGCTCACCACCAACAGGAACACCATGGGCGATACGGCTAGCGTTCACTTCATGGGCATTACATAGCTCAGCAATGTAATGTGCTGTCGCCTCCCCTTCTACTGTCGGGTTAGTCGCTAAAATAACTTCAGTGATATCACCACGACGTAAGCGGTAATCCAAGACATCGAGACCGATGTCACTTGGACCAATACCATCAAGTGGTGAAAGATGCCCCATAAGCACAAAGTAACGACCTGAATATTGGCCAGTTGCTTCAATGGCTGCGATGTCTGCAGGGCTCTCTACTACACAAATTTGACCGTTATCCTGACGTTTAGGATTGGTACAAATGTGGCAGGTCTCTTCTTCGGTAAAAGTACGGCACTCATTACAATGACCAATTTCAGTCATTGCTTGGCTAAGAGCTTCAGCCAACTGTAGGCCGCCTTTTCTATCGCGCTGTAACAAATGAAAGGCCATACGCTGCGCCGACTTGGGGCCAACCCCAGGTAGACAACGTAAGGCCTCCATCAAATGCTCCAGCATATGACTGGTACGCATATATAACCGTTCTGATTTTCAAGTAATGGCCAGTTCAACACAAGCTAGTACGAGAATTAACCTTTAAGAATGAGTTACTTAGAAAGGCATCTTCATACCTGGTGGAAGTTGCATTCCGCCAGTTACGCCAGCCATTTTCTCTTTTTGAGTTTCTTCAACGCGACGAGCCGCATCGTTGAAAGCAGCAGCGATAAGATCTTCAAGCATCTCTTTATCGTCTTCCATTAGGCTTTCATCGATATCAACACGGCGAACGCTGTGGCTACCAGTGATCGTTACTTTTACAAGGCCAGCACCTGACTCACCTGTAACTTCCATATTTGCGATTTCTTCTTGAAGCTTTTGCATGCGCTCTTGCATTTGCTGGGCTTGCTTCATCATGTTGCCCATACCGCCTTTACCAAACATGTTAATACTCTCTGGTCTAATTGGTTTATTAAAATTATTTAAGCTATACGAGCTTAAATGGGGGTTAAAACAGTGTGATTCAACCCCTCGATGTTCAGTTCTCAGATTTGCTTATCTGGGATGATATGCCGGTCACTAAACAAGAAAACGTTCTAGATAGGACGAACGCTGTCTCTGTCGAGTTCAGCGGCAAAACGTCTTTCAATGAACTGTACGTTGGCATCGTTTTCCAACGCGGTAAACGCGTCTTTCAACTTACCTTGGTACAACCTTTCTCGTAATTCTAGCGGCGTTTCTCCACCATCACCGATTTCAACACTCAAATGACACTCTTCCCCAAGCACAGTATTGAGAGACTGCAATAATTCACTCTGTGCACGGTCCGTATTCAAGTGAGCTTGGCTCGCTCTTAACGTTAAAGTGATTGATGTGTCGTTTTTAGCAAACACTGAGTTCAATGCTAACTGTTCAACAAGCTTGGCTGTGTCTAGCTTTTGAATCGTGGCGGACCATTCATCTTGAGCAATCGACTCTTGAAGCAATTTATCGACCATTTCTGGTGTCTTAATATGCTCTAACGCACGCTTGATCTGAGTAGGTGTAAGCTCTTTGCTCACCTCTTTCACTACAGGTTTAGACGGTTTCCAGCGATAAGGTTCATTATCGTTGGTCACATTTTCTGTCGAAGAGGCTGATAAAGAAGCTGGCGACACCCGCTCAGAACCACCGTGTTGCTGAGCAACTCGATCAAGAACTGAAGTTTTAGCAGGTGTCGCTTTAGCCTTTTTTGGCGCCGAGCCTTTGTTTTCTGTTGCCGCGCTGCCTCTACGTTGAGAACGTAATTGGTGGCGTAAACCACTCACAGGCGAAGTTGCACGCGCCGGCTGCTCTTGCGGAGCAGAAGGTGCAACGCTTGGCTGTTGAACCGGGCTCTGGTTTTGATAATTCGTTTGTTGCTGCTGAGGCTGATCTGCACCGTAGCTTGGACGCTCATCATAAGCAGGAGGCGCGTCATACTGGCTATGCGGGTAATCCTGTTCTGGATAACCTTGGTTACCTGAATGATCAGCGTAACCTTGCGAATCTGAATACTGTGCTGGATTCTGCTGCGGAGCCTGTTGCACCGGTTGCTGCTGCATAGCTTGCTGTTGAGGCGCCTGTTGTTGCATCTGAGGCTGTCTCGGCGCTGCCATTGGCGCAGGTTGACTCACTGACTGAGCAACGTTCTGAGCTTGAGCTGCTGGAACTGGCGCTGGGCTTGCCGACTGAGTCGAGATTGCAGTAGCAACCGCTTGTTCAGCTGGTCTAAATGCCAACATGCGTAAAACCACCATCTCAATACCAACGCGAGCGGTTGGCGACAATGGTAAGTCTTCACGACCTTTCAACACGATCTGGTAGTAGAGTTGAATGTCTTGTGGGCTAAGCGCTTTGCTCAGTAGTTCAAGCTTCTCTGCGTCAGGCTGTGCCTTATCTAATGTAGATGGCAAAGCTTGGAACATCGCAAGACGATGCAGTTGAGTCGCAAGCTGATTGAGCAAACCGTCCCACTCAACACCGTTCTCAGCAAGGCTTTGAATACACGCCATTGCTTGTTGCGGCTGCTTACTGCTAATCGCTTCAAGCAAGTGGATAGCTTGGTCGGTATCCAGTGTCCCGAGCATATGAGCAACAGTATCTGTTACAACATTGCCGTTACCCAATGCGATTGCTTGATCTGTAAGGCTTAGTGCATCACGCATACTGCCATCAGCAGCATGAGCAATCATTCCAAGCGCACGAGATTCAGACGTCACATCTTCTTGTTCAAGAATATGATCGAGCTGCTCGTGAATATTATCAACGCTGATCGGCTTAAGGTGGAACTGCAAACAACGCGACAAAATCGTTACTGGAAGCTTCTGTGGATCCGTTGTTGCGAGCAAGAATTTCACATACTCAGGCGGCTCTTCTAAGGTCTTTAGAAGCGCGTTAAAGCTGTGCCTAGAAAGCATGTGTACTTCATCGATTAGGTAAACCTTGAAGCGACCACGTGCAGGCTTGTACTGAACATTGTCCAGAAGCTCGCGGGTATCTTCTACCTTAGTACGTGATGCCGCATCAATCTCGAGCAGGTCAACAAAGCGACCTTCATCGATTTCTTTACAGGTTGCACATTCACCACAAGGTGTTGAGGTAATGCCTGTTTCACAGTTGAGTCCCTTCGCAAACAAACGGCCGATGGTCGTTTTACCGACACCTCGTGTACCGCTGAACAGGTATGCATGGTGCAACCTATTCTGGCTAAGGGCATTCTCTAATGCTGTTAAAACATGGGCTTGACCAACCACTTCTTTGAATTTGGTTGGTCGCCATTTTCGCGCTAACGCAAGATAGCTCATGAATAATTCCGAAAAGGATTAGTGACCGTCGAATTCGCAGATGCTAAACACTTCTAGACCTAAGCCTTGTAAGCGCTTGTCACCACCGATTTCTGGAAGGTTAATAACAAATGCAGCGTGTTCTACCACACCACCAAGCTGACGAATCAACTTTGTTGTTGCTTCAATCGTACCGCCCGTTGCTAGCAAATCATCAACCATCAACACTTTATCGCCTTCAACGATAGCATCAGTATGGATTTCTAGTGTATCAGTGCCGTACTCAAGCTCATAAGATTGTGCCACAGTTTGACGAGGCAGCTTGCCCGGCTTACGAACAGGAATGAAGCCAACACCTAGCTCAAGTGCAAGAGGCGCACCAAATAGGAAACCACGAGCTTCAGTACCAACGATCTTAGTAAAGCCCATGTCCTTGTATGTTTCCGCTAGCAGATCGATAGTCGCTTTGTAAGCTGCTGGATCTTCCATCAAGCTTGTTACGTCACGGAACAAAATACCCGCTTTAGGGTAATCAGGAATGCTTTTGATGCTTGCTTTGATCAGAGAGATTTTTTCTGTGTTCATAATCTTATGCACTTCATTAGGCCGCTTTCCAAACTTCGCGTTAACGAATCAAACATCAACGCTTGGAATTAAGGAAAGGTACGATTGGTATTCATTGCAACGAGAGTCATAACTCTGATTGCTGAAATAATAAACGCCCGCTATACAAGCAGGCACACTGGCTTAATGGTAGTGATTTTCTTTGCTGTCAGCAACCAACTCATGGGTTGGAAGTCGCATAAACCATGTGAGAAGAATAACAAGTACACAAATTAGGAAAGCCTTGACCCAAATGATAGGGGCAAAGTAGATGGATAAAGCAAAACTCAACAAGATAAAGAACACGCCACGCGTTTTAACTTGTTTGGTGACGGCACCGTGTTGATACCAATTGTTCAACAAAGGGCCCAGCGTTTTGTGCTCATGCATCCATTTATGAACTTTCGGATTGCTTCGCATGAAACATGCGCTAGCAAGAAGGAGAAAAGGAGTGGTTGGCAGAACGGGCAAAACTATCCCTAGAACTGCGAGAAATATACAAAGGCCACCAGCAATATTGAGGCTTAAAACTCGAACGCTAATTGTGGCCTCCTTGAGTTAGCTATCATCAATCGGCGACGACAGCTTAACTAGAATGTTGCGTAACCATTGAATACACGGATCAACGTAAGTGTTGCTGGTAGCAATGGAATCATTAAAAATGCGGCTAAAAATCCTAAAAAGTAGAATACATTAAACGGGTCTTGAAAGTCTTTGTTATCTGCCATGGTTGCTTCTTGTTTTTGTTAGTAAAGGTAAGTATCCGGCGAACCAAACCCGCTTTGCTAAATCGACATTTAACAAAAAAGGCATAGCCACACCATTTGCGCAACTATACCTTAATCAATTATTCACAAAAACCGAGGAAATATAGGGTTAATCAGTAGACCCTTGGTGTATGTCTAAACTAAAACTTGCCGATCCAAGTAGGCTCAACGACAGTTGGCAGCCCTGTTCGATCGGAAGGTCCCGCGTAATAAAGTTCTTCTTGCAGTTCTCACCCAAGCGCTCACCTGCTGCAATATATTGATTCAATTCACCATTCGACCATTGCCCGTCTAGACCCGCAGGCAAAATGGAGATGGTTCCCTCGGCAAGGTCAGCAACACCAAACAAGGCATTCACTGGGGTGGAGCATTTAGAGCAACGAATCCCCTTCTCTAAGATCTCAGCAATATCTTTGAGATCAACATTAAAATCTTTTCTGTTTCTTATGTAATCGTGGAACAGCGCTCTCACTAACAATGTTGTCGCGGAGCCGCCATTATCAGACGACGATGAATCGACGAGGTAAAAAGCAAACTGCCCGTTCATCATCCACGCATAATCAAACACAAGTGGCATCATCTCTGTTGATTGCAGTAACCGGTAACTGCAACGCCATGAGCCTTGTCGCGTATCTTTCTCTGGAAGCAGCGCATGCAGTAAGTCTTTTGCTGCGCTTGGGTTATCTTGAAGGTAATTCAGGTGCCAATGCAGTTCTTGGTCTTCAGGGATCTCTCCCCCATCATCCACACAGAACCATTGGCTCGAAAAATCTCGTTGGTCTGAAATGTTATCGAACGAATCTGTCAATGTATTCGCAATCGCACTTCCTAGGTGACGGTGATCCTCTAACGGCTTCGCCAAGAAGTCTTTAATACCAAATCGCAAGGCTTTCGCCACGTCAGACATATCATCAGTGCCGGACACCACAATCATAGGCAGTGACGGGTACTCTAAACTGAGCTCTTCCACAAGCTCTATGCCATCAAGTATTGGCATTGATAAGTCACACACAATTAAATCTGGCGCTGAGTCTCTAAGTTTCTGCAAAGCGTCCAGTCCATTTTCAGCCTCAACCACTTTATAACCGACCTTGTCTAGGTACGCGCTGGTTATACGGCGAAAAATAGGATCATCATCAACCAACATCACGCATTTTTGGTTAATTACTTCCTGAGCCGAGGTCATTACTGGCTGACTGTGAGTTTTGTACATAATCTATAACCTCACAAAACTAAGTCGAATTATTATTGTTATCTGTTCTAAGAACTAATATAAAACTTAGTAATAAAATGCTAAATACACAAATTTGCACTCTTTACTGGTAATTCGTGACGAGGGTTGGAATACTTGTAAATAGTGCAACGAGTTGACGTAACGCAAACATTGATCTCACTGTTACGTATAAATTAGATGAGATTGTAAACAAACGTGTCTGGATTTATGAAATTAGATGATTTAAACCTCTTTCGACTCGTCGTTGAAAATGGGAGCTACACCGCAACATCGCGCAAGACTATGATTCCGGTTGCGACCATCACACGACGCATCCAAGCCTTAGAAGATTCTTTGAACCTTAGGCTTCTAAATAGACACGCGCGTAAACTTTCTTTAACAGAGGCAGGCGAACGTTTCTTCAATGAATGCTCTCCGCTGTTGCAACGTCTCTCTTCTACTGCAGAAGAGTTAACTGACGTGTGCAAAGGCGCTTCCGGTAAGATTCGTATTACGGCACCCTCAAATCTGACCAAGCGCATGATGATGCCAATGTTCAGTGAATTCATGACTCAATACCCTGATATCAATATTGAATTGATGATGAACAACCAAGCGGATCAGCTGGATCCAACGGAGTGGGACGTAATTTTCCGAGTCGGCCCGCAGCGTGATTCAAGCCTAATCGCTCGAAAAATCAGTGAAGTCAAAGATATTCTTATCGCGAGCCCTGAGTACTTAGCGAAGAACCCTGCTCCAAGCCATGCTGAAGAGCTAGCGAACCATTCGCTACTCAAAGGCTACCCGCTGATTAAGTGGCAGCTGAGTAATTCGAATGAAGAGACGGTGGTGAATAGCGAGAAAGGCCGTTTCAACGCCAATGCGCTTAATGTCGTGAGACAAGCGTGCTCAGAAGGCCTAGGTATCACCCTGATGCCTGACGTGATGATTCGTGAATACATTGAAGATGGCAGCTTAGTGCAAGTCTTAGAAGACTGGAGCGCTAACCCTCGTGATATCTACATGCTTTATAACCACAAAGACCATCTACCAGAGAAAGTGAGATTGTTTATTGATTTTGTGATCGCGTACCACATTCATTAAGGTCAATCCCCTTCTCCACAAACAAAAAACCAGAGCCAATGCTCTGGTTTTTTATTTTCTGTATCGCTAGCAATTATGAAGCATTGCTGGCAAAAACTCTTTATTACTGACGAAACGCTCTAACTAAGCACCTTCGTTGTGTAACTCTAAGTTAGCAAGATCTTGTTGAATCTCACGCTGAACCTTTGAGTCGTCATTACGCAAAGAGTCTAGGAAATCTAGGTACGCTTGGTCGATATCGCCCGTTACATACTCGCCATTAAATACAGAAGTATCGAAACGAGAGATGTCTTGATTGCCCATGCCCACTGCAGAAATCAGATCTGGTAGCGTTTGGAAAATCAAGGCGTCTGCGCCAATCTGCTTACAAATCGTTTCGTTATCACGACCATGAGCAATCAGCTCTGTCGCGCTCGGCATATCAATACCATAAACGTTAGGGAAGCGAACCTCTGGAGCCGCTGAAACCATGAAAACCTTGTTTGCGCCAGAATCACGAGCCATCTCAATGATTTGCTCTGATGTTGTGCCGCGAACGATAGAATCATCAACCAGAAGAACGTTCTTACCTTTAAACTCAGAGCGAATTGCGTTGAGCTTACGGCGAACCGACTTCTTACGCTGTTGCTGACCTGGCATGATGAACGTGCGACCAACATAGCGGTTTTTCACGAAACCTTGACGGTATGGCTTATTGATCGCTTGAGCGATTCGTAGCGCAATATCGTTTGATGTTTCAGGGATTGGGATAACCACATCAATATCTAAGTCTGCGTACTCTTCTTTAATACGCTTACCTAACATCTCACCCATCTCAACGCGTGCGCTGTAAACCGAGATTTTGTCGATGAATGAATCTGGGCGTGCAAAGTATACAAACTCAAAGATACATGGGTTCAGTTGTGGGTTGTCTGCGCATTGCTTAGTGAAAAGCTCACCGTCGAACGTTGCGTAGATAGCTTCACCTGGCGCTACGTCGCGCATGAAATCGAAACCAACAGCATCGAGTGCTACCGATTCAGACGCAACCATGTACTCTGTTTTACCTTGAACTTCACGCTTACCAAGACACAGTGGACGAATACCATGTGGGTCACGGAATGCGATCATACCGTGGCCGATGATCATCGCCGTTACGGCGTAAGCACCACGAATTGTACGATGCACATTTGCCACAGCGCGGAAAACGTCATCTGAAGTTACGTTACCTTTAACAGTATCGATCTCATGAGCTAATACGTTCAGTAGAACTTCAGAGTCAGAGGTTGTATTTATATGACGACGGTCTTTTTCGAACAACTTCTCACGAACTTCGTTTGCGTTCGTCAGGTTACCGTTGTGCGCCAACGTAATGCCAAAAGGAGAGTTTACGTAGAAAGGCTGAGCTTCAGACGCACTTGAACTACCCGCAGTAGGATAACGAACATGGCCAATACCAACTTCACCTTGTAGGCGCTGCATGTGTTTTGCTTCAAAAACATCTTTTACTAAACCGTTCGCCTTACGCAGACGGAAACGATTGCTTTCTATGGTACAAATACCAGCGGCATCTTGGCCACGATGCTGCAATACCGTTAAAGCGTCATAAATAGACTGGTTTACAGGTGTTGAACCCACGATTCCAACAATACCACACATGTCCTAATCCTCGATTTTTCGACATTAACTGGCGCTAGAGCGCGCCAGATAAGAAACTAGATGTTGCTTGTAAATGCTCGAAGAACGGCGCAATGATTCGACTAAATTCCGGAACCAATTGCGAATTCTTCCACCACTCAGAACTTGGGAATGCAGTAAACGCATCCATGAAAAACAACACTGCAGAAACAATCAAAACACCACGTAAGCCACCAAAGACGACACCGAGGATTCTGTCTGTACCTGACAGGCCTGTTTTCTGAACTAGTTGACCGATGACATAGTTAACTAAGGCACCCACAACTAACGTTGCAACAAACAATGCTGCTATCGCAGTTCCGTTTCGAAACATCTCATCTTCGATATTGGTGAAGTACATCGCTAATTTAGCGTAGTACTGGCTAGCAATAAAAAATGCTCCAAACCAAATAACGAGTGACAAGGCTTCTTTAGCGAAACCACGAACTAAACTGATCACGGCAGAGAAGCCGATCACGCCTAAAATGACAAAATCTAACCAATTCATGAATTCTTCATCTTAAGTTGGCGCGCATTTTAACAGAAAAAATGCTGACGCAAACGTTTTCTTATGGATTTAACGGTTTAAATTTGAGCAATTGGCCTTTTGAACCCGTAATTTTTTCTAATTCCTTAATTTGTCGCTCAAGTTTGGATTTAGAGACATCCGGGCCAATAATTACTCGCGTAAAAGTTTTTTCTTGCTTGGTGTGAGCCTGATAACCACGCTTTTGCAAATCCTTAACAACGTTTTTTGCGTTGTCAGCATTCTTCAAAGCCATCAATTGAATAATCCAAGCACTGTCTTGGTATTCATTTTTTTCCGGTACCGGCTTAACCACCACCGCCACTTTATCCGCTTCTTTGTTACTGGAAGCCGACGCAGTTTGCGTATTTGAATTATCAGTACGACCACTTTCAACCACTTGCTCAACCGGAGAATCTGGTAGCGCTATCTGATCTTCAACGGGATCGAGTACTTCAAACACTTCAACATTACTATCAAGCTCAGGCTTAATCGGAATGCTTGCAAACTCTTCTTTATAGTGGAGCTTCTTACCATCTAGTACATCGGGCAATACAATCACGCCGATGGCCACTAAAATAATGGTGCCGACTAACCGGCTTTGGAATTTACTTGCCATTTAGTTTCCTTTTTTCTGCCAATGCTCCAACACTTCACCCACGGTATGGAAAGAACCGACAACCAACACAACATCGTCACCTTTAACAGAAGCTAAAGCCGCTTCAAAAGCTGTGACAGGGTTTGAATGCTGCTCTACGCCTTCGGGTAGGCTTTGACACAATTCAGAAGCTGTCGCTGCGCGTGGCCCTTGCAATGAAGCTGGGTACCAATGAGTTGCGATTGGTGCTAATACTTCCAATGTTGCTGGAATATCTTTGTCGTGAAGCATGGCGACTACAACGTGTAAATTTTTACCTGCATACTTCTTCGTAACTTGCTGCGCAAAGTATTCAGCAGAATGCGGGTTGTGCGCCACATCAAGCACAATCACGGGTTGTTCGCTAATTTGCTGCATACGCCCTGGAAGCTGCGCATTCTTCATGCCGTTAACCACGTTCACGTCACTAATACTAAGCTCTGATGTACCCAATGCCATTAATGCTGTTGCAGCGTTAGGTAACGGCAGGCTTGGAATAGGTAGCGATTCTAGCTGGAATGCCCCACTGCGCCAGTTCCACGTATCACCGTCAACATCATAAGTGTATTGAATACCGACTTGGTAGAACTCAGCCTTAATATCATCAGCGTGCGCTGCAACCGTTGCCGGTGGCTTAGGTTGACCACAGATAGCGGGTTTACCGCTACGATAAATGCCCGCTTTCTCAAAGCCAATCACATTGATGTCATCACCTAGCCAGTCAACATGGTCGACAGCCAAACTAGTAATCACAGAAACATCATGCTCAACGATATTGGTCGCGTCTAAACGCCCGCCTAAACCCACTTCTAAAAGCACAACATCAACCGCTTCAGTTTGAAATGCGCGTAACGCCGCTAAAGTGCCATATTCGAAAAAGCTCAGGCTGATTTCGCCACGCTCTTTCTCAATGAAATCGAAAGACTGAACCAGCTTTTCATCAGATAGATCTTGGCCGTTGATACGAACACGTTCGTTATAGCGAATTAAGTGAGGAGAGCTGTAGACACCAACTGAATAACCAGCGTCCAATAGAATAGCTTCCATGAGTGCACATGTTGAGCCCTTGCCGTTGGTTCCAGCAACAGTAATAACATGTTGAGCAGGTTTGGTGAGGTTTGCCTTAGAGGCGACAGCTTGAACTCGGTCTAAACCAAGATCAATAGCGCTTGCGTGGATGTTTGATAAATAATCAAGCCACATCTCCAAAGAGGATGTGGCTTGAGGAATAGGTTGTTGACTCATCTAACTCATAACCATAATTAAGTAGGTTTGTTAGAAGGTACTTTACCCTTTTTCTGGCGCTTCTGGTACTTCATAAGCAGCTTCATTCGGTGAATCGTTCACAGAAACTACTAATGGTGAAGGCTGATTGGTCATTTTAGCAACAAGGCTTGCAACGCGCTGACGCATCTCACGACGGTCAACGATCATGTCGATAGCACCGTGGTCTAGTAGGAACTCACTGCGTTGGAAACCTTCAGGAAGATCTTCACGTACAGTTTGCTCGATTACACGACGTCCAGCAAAACCGATAAGCGCTTTTGGTTCACCGATATTGATATCGCCAAGCATTGCTAAACTTGCAGAAACGCCACCCATTGTTGGATCAGTCATTACTGAAACAAACGGTAGGCCTTTCGCAGATAGACGCTCTAGAGCAGCACTGGTTTTTGCCATTTGCATGAGAGACATCAATGCCTCTTGCATACGAGCACCACCACTGGCAGAGAAACAAACTAAACCACAGTTGTTCTCAATAGCTGCATCTACCGCTTTCACAAAACGAGCACCAACAACAGAACCCATTGAGCCGCCCATAAATGAGAACTCAAACGCACACGCAACGATAGGTAAACCAAGCAGTTCGCCTTT
The DNA here is from genome assembly GCF_041439605.1 of Vibrio sp. 1F169. Lineage (NCBI taxonomy): Bacteria > Pseudomonadati > Pseudomonadota > Gammaproteobacteria > Vibrionales > Vibrionaceae > Vibrio > Vibrio sp. 1F169. The sequence continues at coordinate 153,549 of NZ_JBGOOI010000002.1, forward strand.
CATTGCAACTAATGCGTCTGTTTCACCACTGTTCTTTTGAGCAACAGAGATACGTTCTTTGTAACGCTTAGAGTCTTTAAACTTCAGTTTGTCTTGTGGCTCAAGATCAGTACCTAGTTCAACACGCTCACCTTTGTCTAGGAATGTATCCAGACGGCGACGTGCTTTCATACGCATGTGATGGTCACATTTTGGACATACTTCTAGGTTACGCTCTAGTTCAGCATGGTAAAGAACCTGCTCACAAGAAGTACATTTAGTCCAAACACCCTCAGGGATTGACGCTTTACGAGATGTTACGATGTTGCTTTTTTCTAAAATCTTTTCAAGCCAACTCATGGAAGACCTTTTTGTTTCGATTCCTCCGCTTGATTGCGAAAGAAATAAATTTGGGAATTATGCCGGGAATTAAAGCACATAAAACAGCGACTGTAGATAAAAAACTGGTTGTACCTATTTTCCGTGACTATTTTACGCACGAAACCGTAATATTTTTTGAACCTAAGTCTCACATTTAGTTCAAATTATCCGGCAAAAATAGAGGGCCAATAGGCTCTCTTGGTAGTCCAAAATGTTCAGGATAATCAACATCTACTAAGTATAAGCCTTCCGCTTTCGCTGTCGCGCCTGCCACTTTTCGATCTTTAGCCTCTAAAAGCCACTGAATCCACTCTGGTTTTTGATCACCTTTACCTACCGCAATTAGGCTACCAGTAATATTCCTCACCATATGGTGAACAAACGCATTCGCTTTAATATCGATCACTATGTAATGCCCATGACGAGTCACGTTTAAGTGAATCATGTTTCTCCATGGGCTACGAGATTGACAATGTGTTGCCCTAAACGAAGTAAAGTCGTTCTCACCAAGTAAGTACTGACCCGCTTCATGCATCTTTTTCTCATCAAGGTGACCATGATAATGGCTCACACCTGAATTCAAAATGCCAGGACGTAGAGCATGGTTAAAGATAATGTAGCGATAACGGCGTGCTGTTGCAGAAAAACGAGCATGGAAATCCTCATTCACTTCTGTTGCCCAACGAACGGCAATATCTTTTGGCATGTTGGTATTTGCGCCCATTGTCCATGCAACCATTTTACGATCGACATTAGTTTCAAAGTGAACGACTTGTCCCGTACCGTGAACACCGGCATCTGTGCGACCAGCACACATAACTTCTACAGGGTGATTCGCGACAACTGAAAGAGCCTTTTCCAATTCTTCTTGGACACTTTTCACGTCTCGTTGGCGCTGCCAACCAAAGTAGTGGGTACCGTTATATTCAATACCTAAAGCAATTTTCATGTTCTTGTTCTCTTTGAAAATGGGCGAGAAGTATATACGGAAATGAGTGCTAGCCCAAATAGGATGGGGCTAAAACTTCAATAAGCAATCACTACCGCCTAGACGGTGGTTTTAGCAAGCTAAATAAAATAGACGCTAACTGTATCGCCCTAAAATAAAGGGTAGCCAACGCTACCCTTTATAATTTTTTGAATTTATCGACCGTTTAACGTATCGATAAGATTCTTTGCCTCTCGACGAATATCATCACTGCCGTCAACGATAGCCTCTTCTAGAAGCTTAATTGCACCTTGTGAGTCACTCATCTCGATATAGATTTTAGCCAAATCGAGCTTACCAGCGGCTTCTGCGTTGGTGTCGACATCGTAATTACCAATGTCACCGATAACGTCTGGGAATTCATTTAGGCCAACATCTAGCTTCAACTCTTCGTCATCTGGATTAATCGCGTCTTCGCCTTCTTGCTCAACTTGAGCCATCAGCTCATCAATCGTCATGTATTGCTTATCACGACCTTTGTCTGACTCGGTTAGGTTGTCTTGTTGAGCCCAATTCTCTTGTTTGATTTTTGGTTCAGCTTGTTGATCTGCCGACGCCCAAATCTCCTGTTGATCATCAGGCACATCATTATGCATGCTCGATTGCTGCTCAGGAGCTAGGTTGAAGCCTTTCCAGTCTTCGCCGCCAACTTCAAGCATGGCGTCAATATCGAGCCCTGCACTATCAATCGATGTAGCATCCAGTGGCTTGTCGAACATGCTGTCGACAGAGTCTTGAACATCTTCAGAAAGTAATTCAGCTAATGCTGTCTCATCAAAATCCTCAAAACCTTCTAACAGATCGTCTTGAACTGTTGTAGGCACTGAGCTTAACTCAGAAGGTACTGGGCTTAATTCTGACGGAGAATCGAGTGATTCATCAGGTTGTGTGAAACTAGCCAAATCAGACTCTTCTGCACCTGGGAAGCCTTCTGCGTCTGAGAAATCTTCTGTATCCGAGAAGTCATCACCATGACTAAAACTCTGCGGGTTTGAAAATAAATCATGCAGCGCATCTTGTTCTTCACCCTGTGGGCTGAAAGAAGTCAGTGGCGTTGGTTTCTCAGCAAACGCATCGGAGATAGCTTCGTCTTCACCGTATTCCGGCAAATCAAACTCATCGAGCTCTACGCCTTGCTCTTCCGCTACAGGCTCAGCACTGCTTTGTTCGATGTCATCTAAGACTGAATCCGCTTTTGCGCTCTCTTCATCGTATTCAGGCAGGTCAAGGTCATCGAACTCAAACTTTTCGGACTCTGGAGCAAGATCTTGCTCTAACTGCGCTTCATCCGGTTCGCTAACCACTTCCGCCAACGCATCTTCTTCGCCAAACTCTGGAAGCTCTAAATCATCAAACGAGAACTCATCCTCGCCTTCTTGCCCTAGAATTTCTGCTTGTTTCGTTTCTTCAACTTGAGGAGCCGTTTCAGCTTGAGGCTCTACTTCGGCTTGCGGCTCAGGTGTTGATTCTGATTCTGTGTCTAGTTGAGCATCAACAGCAGGGACGTCTGACTCCGTTGCTACTTCAGCGTCCGCTTCCGCTAACGCATCTTCTTCACCAAACTCTGGAAGCTCTAAATCATCAAACGAGAACTCATCTTCGCCTTCTTGTCCTAGAGGTTCAGCATCTAACTGAGGTTCAACAACCGGTGTTACTGGCTCTGGGGTTACTTCGGCGTCGGTTTCCGCCAACGCATCTTCTTCACCAAACTCTGGAAGATCAAAATCATCAATCGAGAACTCGTCTTCGCCTTCTTGCTCTACCGCTTCAGCTTGCTCCGCCACTTCAACTTGTGGTGCAGCTTCAACTTGCGGTTCATGGTCTAACTGAGGTTCAGTATCTAACTGAGACTCAACAGCAGGAATCACCGGCTCTTCCGCTACTTCATCAACTTGTGCCAATGTTTCTTGTTGAGCCGTGTCATCTTCAATCAGCCAATCATCGTCTTCTGGCACACCGAATTCATTTGGAACGATCTCTGGCATATGTGCAGCGCGAACTGGCTCTGGCTCTGGCTCTGGCTCTGGCTCTGGCTCTGGCTCTGGCTCTGGCTC